>JAPLIX010000567.1 GCA_026388865.1 Pseudomonadota bacterium
AAGAAAATTTCATGGACATAGTAAACACCTGCCAGTCAAATTTATATCAATTTAAAAATAATTTAAAAAAGCATACCATATTATATTTAAAAAATCCTCCTAAGAATTGGGTAGGCATGTGCCACTGAGCAATCCAGAGCAATACCGGTAACAGCTTCAATCGAGGATGCATGCATGCTGATATTTTCCGTAAGAACCTTCTCCGCAGATACTTTTACCACGGTATAGTAGCTTTCATTTGCGATACGCCCCTTCTGATCACTCTCCAGGCCGTTTGATATATAGCGGGTGCCGTCCAGCTCATGCACGCGGTAGTCATGGAGATGCCCTGAGAACACATAGTCAATTTTATAGGTCTTCTGAATTTCAAAGAACCGGGAATAATTCTTTGACTCAGGTTGCGGCTCGCCGTGCTCCCAGTCAATAGGCGGCCGGTGTATGAATATAAACGTCCATCTCACTTTTCCCTGGTGTTCTTTCAGGGTCTCTTCCAGGAACTGAAAGAGCCTGTCGTAGGGGGCGCCCAATGAATTGTCGAGGAAAATAAAGAGGCAGCCGCTCCATACAAAATAGAACTGTTTCAGCTTGAAGTATCTCTCAAACAATCCTAGGTTGCCTTTTAGATCATGGTTGCCCGGAACAACAAAAAGCGGCGCCTGCAGATCGCTTTTCTTCAGTTCATACAGCGCCAGGCAGTAGTGGCCCTGATCCGCATGGCTCACCAGGTCGCCGGTCTGCACAGCGAACGCGCATGGCTCAGAAGTGGTTTTAAGCAGGCGGCCGAGATTACGGTAGCCGGCCTGGATATCGCCCAGTACCAGAAAGCTGAAGGATTCGGCAGCGGACTGCTCCTGAAGCCACTGGATATTATCACCTGCCAAGATAGTACGAAACAGCAAAGAACATCAGCGCTGCAATCATGGCAGCAGCAATGACATAGAGCAAAAAAGATATCATGTATTACCCTGAAGTTCAGCAGGCATTAGTCCCTTAGTTGTTATTTTCGTGTTTATTTGGCAAGAAAAAATCGAAATACGAATATAGAAGCACGAAACAAATTAAAAATAAAAATGTTCCAAACTTCAAAACAGCTTTTTCACCAGAGTCGTTTTAAATTATCCCCTTTGGTCATTTGAATTTGTTTCGAATTTCTGATTTCGCTATTCGGATTTGGTTCCGGCTTGTCCGGATTAGGGTGCATGCTCCAGTGGTTTATTTGCCGCATCAACGAACTGCGGAAGAACCGCGGCATGGCCCTTCACTTCAGAATTCCCTGCTACAGCAGCCGCGCAAATAATTATCTTGTAATCAAACGGACCTTTCTCAACAGCATATGGTATCCGCCTTTTATCAAACTCAGGCAGCACCTTTTTCATGTCTTTAGCGTTTAAAAGAAATACGCTGCTGACACGGCTTGAGATCATTTCATCACACTTCTGCTCAATTTTTTTTCGGTGTAAAATGCCAGACCGTCATGATGCAGATCAACAAGAACTATTTCATGCGGCGCATCAGCAACGCGCTCATGGACAATCTTATTTACGCCCTGCGCGATAACGCGGCTGTCAATTTTAGTAGGCACATGCGCGGCAATTGCCCTCGAAGCGATTAAAAAAACTGCCAGAATCATTACCAGGGCTCCCTGCCGGTTGCGGAAGAAGCATGCCGCGACGGCTTGCGCGGGATAATAGCGCAACAGGCTCCGGGCCGTGGCAAGTGCCAGGGGTACAAAGAGCGGCAGCACGTACATGGGCAGCCGTGAGTTCGCCGCGCTTAACAGAAAAAGGGATATGCCGAACCATAGCGTGAGAAAAAGCGCGATTTTTCTTGCGCGAAGCAGGTGCCACCACGCTGCGGTGAGTATCTGCGGACGGGTTTTCCATGCTATGGTAAACCAGAAGTATGCCCAGGGAAGCGAGCCAAGCAGAAGGGTGTGCGGATATACTTTAAGTGAACCAAACAAACCGGGATTGCGGGTGTGCACACCAAGGAAAATTCTCCCGATAATTTCATCTTGTATGAAGTAAGAAAGCAACCCGTAATATTTTTGCATAACCAGGATATACCAGGGCAATGCGATAGCAGAAAAAACGAGAAGATTAATGATGATGGCGGGGATTGACAGCCACTTTTTTGTTTTTGTCAAAAAGAGATACAGAAGCATTATCAACAGCGGAATAAGTCCCGGAGGCCCCTTGGTTAAAAAGGAAAGGCCAAAAAAGAAAGACATGAAAATCGCATATAAGACTTTTTTGCGCTGTTCATGCTGCCGGGTGTTAATACTGAGCCAGAAAAATAGCACCGACGCAGTTTCAAAACAGGTGAGCAGCATGTCGGTAGTGGTGATATTGGCGGCGGTAAATGGGAAAACCATGGTGCTGAAGACGAGACATGACAACAGCCCTGCAACCTGACCCCACATGCAGGCGCCTAATAGCCCCGTCATGAGAGCGGTGCCAATAAAAGCCAGAGCATGAAAAAATCGTGCGCCCCATTCATTACTGCCAAACAGGGAAAGCCCTGACGCAATGAGCCAGTACGTGAGCGGCGGTTTAGTAAAATGTGGTTTGCTATCTATTCTGGGCGTAAGCCAATCGCCGGATTTCAGCATCTCATAAGCGCAGCGCACATAGCGGCCTTCATCAGGCTCCCACAGGCCGCGGGTGCCCTGAAATGCAAAGGCGAGCAGCACGGTAAGGGTAATAGTAATGAGCCAGTATTTTTTATACTGTAGCGGCATAATTAGTATGGTTGCGCAGTGAACATGCGGCTCGATAAAGGCAACAGGCACTAGTGAATAGGTAAGAGGCAGCAGGCAATAGTGGCGAGTGTTAAGCCCATTCGCCAATTCACCGATCAACCCATTCACCTTTTTACCTCTTTACTGTTTAGCCTTTTCACCTTTTTTAAAAAGAGGCCCCCGTGCCTTGCACGCGTAAGAGGGGGGAAACGCAGATGCAAGGCACGTAATGGGGACCTCAACCTGATTTATTGCCGTGCGTCTTGTGGCTTATTAACCAGAAGATAATATTCTCTATGGCCGATCCGGCACTTGTCCAGGACTGTGACCAGCTTTTTATCTTCATCCGGAGCATATTCATTGTATTTCGCAAGAATAAGACAATAAACTTTTTCCGGGGAGACAAGAAGTGCTTTAATGTCCTTATATTCATCGATTACTGGAATAGGAGACCTCTTCATAAAATAATTGAATGACTCGGGATGGAAACGGAATGTGACCAGTTTATCTGCGGGTTTTACAATCTTTGCTATCCGTTCACAGAATGGCTTCCCGGATTTAAAGGTATTAATAGCGGGGAAGAAGCTTACCACGCTAAAGAAAAAACCAGACAGCATTATCACTGCTACCAGGGCAAAGGGAAAAACTGCCCGGGCCTTGTTTTTCAGGAGTACCAGCCCCGTGACCCCGCCCGTCAGGAAGATAATAACCATCGGGTAGAGGGGCACGTTACTCAGGTCAATTTCAAACTTACTCATTAAAGAAGTTTTGTTCCCCAGCGCCAGTACCGCGCCAAAACCAAGGCTGCCAAGGGTAAGAGCGCCAAACAGGATATAGAAGGGAATGGTTATCAGTTTGGCGGGCTGTTCTTTTGCGGCTTCGATAAAGTCGTACCAGAACCTTGCCATCAAAAGAGCTGCTGCCGGATACAGGGGGAGCAGGTAGAGATTTCGTTTGCCTGAAACTAACGAAAAAAAGATAAATGTTCCCGCAAACCAGACCAGCGGAAACGTCAGGTTCAGCGTCCCTCCCTGCTTTTTCTTTCTCCAGAAGAAGATGACCGCGCTGGGGATAAAAATAGTCCAGGGATTAAAATCTGCCGGGAAATTTACCAGGTAATAGTAGAACGGCTGCTGATGGCTGTATGAATCAATGGCCCGGCCGAAGGTCTGTTTAACCAGAATGTTCTGCGTATATTCATTGCCCCCGGTGATGCAGGCGGGGACAAGCCAGAGCGCGACAACCGCGAGTATTATCAGCATACCCGGCACTATTTTGATTTCCTTAAGCTGCCGGTACTGCTTTTGCGTTATCAGAAACAGCACTATGGTAATAATAGGAATGAAAAACCCTACCGGCCCTTTTGTTATCGTTGCCAGGCCCATAAAAAGATACGCGAGCAGATAGCAGGTATTCTTTCCCTGTTCCCTGGTGTAGCCGCAATAAAAAAGATAGATTGCAAGCGTGGTCCAGAGCGTGAGCGTCACATCAATATTTGCTCTCAGCGCCAGCCAGAAAAATTGTGTTGTGGCAATAAGAATAAGCCCGGCGAAAAACCCGACCGCGGGGTTATAGAGTTTTCGCCCTATAAGAAACGTTAAAAGAAGCACTCCCAGCGCAGCAAGCGCTGAAGGGAAGCGGGCAGTTGCCGCGCTCACATCGCC
>JAPLIX010000456.1:0-4607 GCA_026388865.1 Pseudomonadota bacterium
CCTGCAAAAAGCCGTCTTCCATGCGGATGCACATAGTCCTGCCGCGCACCATTATGAGCTTTTCAATATTCCGCAGAGCCTTCTGCAGATTTGCTTCACGCGCTTCATGGGTGAGCATGAATATGGAGACCGCGCCGCCACGCGACCGCCGGCCCCGCTGCACAACCGAGTGGATGCTTATCTGATGGCGGCCCAGAACGCCGGCTATTTTGGCAAGCACCCCCGGCTTATCGACGGCTGAAAACCGGAGATAGTATCTGGTTTGTATATCCTGTATTCCCCTTATTTTAATTTCTTTTAAATTTCCCTGACCAATCGGCCGTATCCGCTGCGTTATACCTTTGATGATATTGCGCGACAGTTCCATGATGTCAGCTACCACCGCGCTGCCGGTGGGCAGCATGCCGGCGCCTTTCCCGCACAGCATGCAGGGGCCAACCGCATCGCCCTGAAGAAAAATAGCATTACCTGTTCCCTCGATCCGTGAAAGCAGATGACCGTCAGGGATAAGCGTCGGATGGACACGCACATCTATCTCGCGCTCGTTGCCGCGGCAGATAGCAAGCAGCTTTATTTTGTAGCCAAGTTCCCTGGCGAACTCTATGTCAAGAGGTGTTATTTTTGAAATTCCCTCGGTGTAAATTTTCTCAAGGTTAATCTTCTTTCCATATGCCAGGTGCACCAGTATTGCCAGCTTATGTGCCGTATCAATGCCCTCGATATCCAGAGTTGGATCGGCCTCTGCATATCCCTGCACCTGGGCATCCTTTAGAATATCCTCAAACTGCCCGCTCTCTTCCGTCATCCTGCTGAGTATATAGTTTGATGTGCCATTGAGGATGCCGAAGATACCGAGAATATTGTTTGCCGCGAGCCCTTCCTGCAGCGCCCGGATAATGGGTATGCCGCCTCCCACGCTTCCCTCAAAGGCCACGTCGACACCGCGCGCGGCAGCGGCTCTGAAAATTTCGTCACCATGCTCTGCCAGCAGGGCCTTATTTGCCGTAACGACGTGCTTGCCGTTTTTTATGGCCCGCAGGATAAATTTCTTTGCCGGTTCAATGCCGCCCATGAGCTCGATGACAATATCAATCTCCGGATCATCAAGCACCTGTGCTGCATCGGTCGTGAGCAGTTCCCTGCGCACGGTGACGTCTCTGGCGGTGGTTATATCAAGGTCCGCGATCCGCTGCAGTTCAAGAGATGCTCCCAGCCGCTGGCGTATGACAGCGCTGTTCTTCTGCAGTATTTTCACCACGCCGGTACCAATAGTACCGAATCCGATAAGACCGATTTTAATCCTCTTCACTACAGCACTCCTTTTATACCGCGTACCGCCTGCCTGATTCTGTGTTCGTTCTCCACCAGGGCGAATCTGACATAGCCCTCGCCGTATTCACCAAAGCCGATCCCCGGCGAAACCGCCACTTTGCCTTCTTTTAAAAGCACTTTTGAAAAATCAAGTGATCCCATCTGTTTGAACTTCTCAGGGATCGGCGCCCATACAAACATGGTTGCCTTCGGCTTTTCTATTTCCCATCCTATCTTATTGAGCCCCTCGACCAGCACATCCCGCCGGTTTTTATATACTGCGGTGATTTCCTTAACCGCATCCTGGATTTCGTTCAGGGCAATGATGGAGGCAATCTGGATCGGCTGGAACATGCCGTAGTCAAAGTAGCTTTTCAACCGTGCCAGTGCCGCGATCATCCGCTGATTGCCCACCGCAAACCCGACCCGCCATCCGGGCATGCTGTAGCTTTTGGACATGGAGAAAAATTCAACGCCGATATCTTTTGCCCCGGGCACCTGCAGCAGGCTGGGCGCCCGGTAGTCATCAAACACCAGGTCCGCGTAGGCAAGGTCATGGATGACAAGACATTTATTATCACGGGCAAAATCAACAATCTTTTTAAAAAAATCGAGATCAACCACGGCGGTCGTCGGGTTGTTGGGAAATGATATGATGAGCAATTTTGGCTTGGGCCAGGTTCTTTTGACCGCCTTCATGAGCTGTTCAAAAAAATCATAGCCCTTGCCTATGGGAAAGCTCATGAGATCACCGCCTGCAATAACCACTGAATAGGGGTGGATGGGATAGGCGGGATTCGGCACCAGCACGACATCTCCGGGACCCACAATGGAAAGGGCCATGTGGCTCAGGCCTTCTTTTGCGCCCATGGTAACAATAGCCTCGCTGTCCGGATCAAGATCCACATTATAATTTCTGCGGTACCAGTTGGTGATGGCCAGCCGCAATTTATAGATGCCCCGTGATACTGAATAGCGGTGGTTTTTGGGATTCTGCACGGCTTCTATCAGTTTATCCACGACCGGTTTCGGCGTCGGGAGATCCGGGTTACCCATACCAAGATCTATGATATCTTCTCCTTCACGGCGCGATTGAAGTTTCAAGTTGTCTATGATGCTGAAAATATACGGGGGAAGCCTGTTAATACGTCTGAATTCTTCCATTTTTTTAACCCTTTGTTTCGCGGTATTCTTTTTCAATAAAGATTTTACTTGAACCCTGGAACCTTTGAACCCTATGACCCTGTTTTTTCAGTGGTTAACATTACCGTACATTATTTTCTCTGTCAAGCGCAGCCTTCCCATGACTTTCCCCAAAATTTATAGTGCTGTCATTACTAGAGCGCAGGGGGGTTTTTTAGCCACAACAAAACCGCTTAACCTTCGTGGAACGGCAGGTGCCTTGCGAATTCTCTCCTGCCAGACCCCATTGCATTCCCCTCCGTCGAAGGCTCTGGAATCTGCCTGCCCCGTGCATGATACGCACGCCGCCGGGGTCGTGACGCAAGCCACTAAGAATATTGTTGTGGCGTTAAAACCCCCCCTGCGCTCATGCTCCACTGCTCTATCCTATCCTTTCACTGCGGTCATGCCGTTTGTTGGTTTTCTATGCCTTAATTTTGGGAAAGGTCCTGCAGCCTTCCCAGGGTAGTTGCTCCCTGCACAGCTTTGCAAAACCTGCTGCAAACGCCGGGTTTGAAGCAAAGTGCAGATGAATATAGCTGGCCAGCACATTGCGCACGGTATAGCCTTCAAGAAAAGCAGGGCGGTTTTTCCGCTGC
Source organism: Pseudomonadota bacterium (assembly GCA_026388865.1). GTDB lineage: Bacteria > Desulfobacterota > WTBG01 > CAIYCZ01 > CAIYCZ01 > JAPLIX01. The sequence continues at coordinate 3,093 of JAPLIX010000456.1, forward strand.
TGCACACGGTAACAGCGGGCAAGGCTTTCCGGCAGCCCGGTGATATCCGAGTAATGAAATTCATGTCCCCGCAGCTTTTCTCCTGCAGCTGCAAACGGGCAGCCCTTCAGAACTGCGCACTCAACATAGCCCAGGCGCTGCAGCCGCGTGCGCATCCGTGCTTCTGCAGGGAACACGCCCGCCATCTCATGCTGCGTTCCCTGTTGATCAGTAAGTGCTGCTAACAGGTACAGAAATCCTCCGCATTCGGCATAGACCGGTCTTTCGGAATTGCAGAACGCGTGCACTTCGCGCTTCATGGATACATTAGCGCTCAACACCCGGGCATGGAGTTCGGGATACCCGCCGCCAAGATACAGCCCGTGAATCCCTGCCGGGAGGTGACGGTCATGCATGGGACTGAAATAGCGGATTTCAGCTCCGCACGCTTCCAGCAGTTCAAGATTATCCTGATAATAAAAACAGAATGCCTCATCCCGGGCAACGCCGATGGTTACCGCCTTTGGTGCTGACGGAGTAGTTACTGCAGGTTCTTTCAAAACAATAGACGGCGCTTGAGCCAGTTCAATGACCCTGTTCACAGATACGGTCTTTTCAATATGGCGCGCCATGGCATTAATTTTTTCCTGCAGCTCTAAGGTTTCTTCCGCCATGACCAGGCCCAGATGCCTCTCCGGGAGTTCCCAGTCTCTGGTGCGGGGCATATAACCCAGCACTTCAGCCGCGCACCTTCCCTGAACCCCGTCTGCCAGATACCTGAAGTGCGTCTCCCCTGAAACATTGTTGAAGATAACACCGGCAATAGGCACGTCTTTATCATAGCTCTCAAAGCCCAGCACCAGCGCCCCCGCACTGCGCGCAAAAGCGCTGCCGTCAACAACCAGAATCACCGGCAGGTGCAGCCATTTGGCCATTTGTGCGGTTGAGCCGTCTTCACTGGTACCGTCATAGCCGTCAAACAGTCCCATCACTCCCTCAATAACCGCAAGGTCCGTGTCCCGGCCGTGTTTTGCAAAGGAGTCGGTGCAGTACGGTCTTCCCATCATCCAGCCATCAAGATTGCGCGCAGCCCTGCCGCTCACTGCCGCATGATGGCCCGGGTCAATGAAATCAGGGCCTACCTTAAAGCACTGAACTTTCAGGCCCCTGTTTATAAAACACTGCACCAGCGCGAGGGTAATGGATGTTTTACCTGCCCTGCTCCGCTCACCTGCTATGATAATTCCTTGTGCCATTGCCTGCTGCGTATCCTTGAAATGGTTTTTATTTAAAAATACTACACGAATCATACGGGAAGCAATACTAAAAAACGGCAGCGGATTAATTTTATTATTTTTTTATAATATAATAGTTTTGTGTTAATAGTTTTGTTGACAAATCATTCTGTTTTTATGATACTTTTCCATCACCCGCCATCCACAGCAAAAACCAGAGGAGAGATCCATGAGCTTTATTACGCAATCTTATGAAGATAGTGAAAAGGGCGGCCTTTATCACGAAATTTCTGAGGACTTT
>JAPLIX010000456.1:4691-9076 GCA_026388865.1 Pseudomonadota bacterium
CGACAGCGACAAACATGTGGATGACCAGTTCAACGAAGCCCGTATTTCGGTAATCGGAGCCATGATCAGCCACGATCCGGAGAGCATTGCCGAAGCTGAAAAGGCGGTTGACACGGTGATGGAGCGCTTTCAAGACAAGACGCATGGCGGCTATTTTTTAAAAGCTGACCGGGAGTGGCGCATTATTGATAACCATAAAAGCCTGAAAGCAACTGATGGTATATTCGGGATACTCATGCACCTCTACGAGGTGAGCAAAAAGGATGCGTACCTGCTCAAGGCTTTTGATTTTCTGGATGTTGCCGTCACCAAGGCATGGGATGCTGTACATGGCGGATTCTTCTCCCTCTACCATGAAACCTGGGCTCCGGCAGTAGCTACCAAAGACCTCGCCGGCCAGACCGGCATGCTCCAGCACATGAACGGCGCCTGGAAAGACGGGGTTGATTCACCCTATGGTGCCCGGGCAGCTTACTACAAGAAACGGGCGGAAGATTTTGCTGATCTTATTCTTGACAAAGCTCAGGACCGCAGCCGTGGAGGATTCTACACCTCATTCACCAAAGACTGGCAGCCGCTTGAAACCAGAAAAGACCTGGCACAGATTGCCGGCCTTGCCCTTACCCTCTATTTTCAGTATCACAATGCCGGGCCATCCATATGGGGCCCGCGCCGGGGAAGCCATGCATTTACCGGCCGTCCCTATCCCGCCAGTTACACCTATCTGGGCCCGGCGCCAAGCCTTGACCCGGTAAGCATGAAGGCCTATCGCTACGGCAAAGCGGTTATTGACGCTGCCGACCTTTTAATTGAGAAGGGATGGGATGCCGTGCATGGCGGCTTTTACGCGTCCCTCACCGAAGACCTGCAGCCGGCAGATGAAAGCAAGCTCCTTGAAACACAGCTTGCGTGCCTGATGGCGCTCAATGTTGCCTGCCGGCTTTCAGGCTTTGAGCGGTTTAAACAGAAAATTATCGCGGGGGTGAAAATAATTGAAGACCGCTGTTTTGATGAACATAATGGCGGCGCATATGCCTCGTGCGGCCGTGACTGGCAGCCCCGGTCACGCAACAAGGTGTGCGGCCCGAATCTGCTGGTAAACGGCATCCTGAGCATGCTCTCGCCCATTGTTAATAATATTGATGTGACGCGCAATACCCTGCGCATCTGGATTGCCCCGCCGGTGTGCAGCATCGCCCGGGGCCAATCAGCACTCTTTTCCGTTACCGTGCAGAATCAGGGTTTTGCCCCAATACACGTCCGCATCGGTGGATTAAGCACGCCAACCAGATGGATGAATCCCTCTGAAATGCGTATGGACCTTGCTCCGCACGAGATTAATAACTATCAGCTCAGTATTACGCCGCCTGCAGACATGCCGGCCGGCACCTATCCCTTTGAGCTCACGGCCGCTCCTGCGGGTGAAGTGTACGAGTATGTGTCTGCAGGAGGGAAGGTAATCATTGGCTAAGGAACTGCGGAATAGGACCATGAAATGGCGCAACATTATTTTTTTTCTCGTCATGCTATGCTGCTCGCTGAGCTGTCAGCGTTATCTAAAGGGCCTGAGCAGTTCAGCGGTGGTACCGACCATTCCCGGAGCCTTTTATACCGGCACTGATTCCTGCATACCGTGCCATGATGACATCTACCGGCAGTATAAAAAAACCGTGCACTACCGGATTTCGTCCCGTGAAGTCCCGTCCGCCGAGCGCGGCTGCGAGACATGCCACGGCCCGGGGAGCCTCCACGTGAAATCAAAGGGGGCTGTTACCGATATACTGGGATTCTCCCGTCTCACCCCCGCCGAGAGTTCCGAGATATGCCTGCAGTGCCACACCGGCGCACCGACTATGGACTGGCGGGCAAATGTCCATGTGCTCAATGGCGTGGGCTGCAACGAATGTCACAAATCACACAAGGTTACCGCCCCGAAAATGGTCTATCTGGGTGATCCCGAAATCTGCTACACCTGCCACCAGGAAAAGAAGGCTCAGAATGCATTACCCTCCCATCACCCGGTCCGAGAGGGGAAGATGAAGTGCACGAGCTGCCACAACAATCATGGCTCGGAAAATAATAATTTGCAGAAGGACACCCTGAACGACCTCTGCCTGGAATGTCATGCAGAGTATCAGGGGCCGTTTGTTTATGAGCACGCGCCGGCCGTGGAAGACTGCAGTATCTGTCATGAGCCGCACGGCACTATTGCCAATAACCTGCTGGTGCAGAACGAGCCGTTCCTCTGTCTGCGCTGCCACAAGGGTCACCAGGTAAATCCGAAAACCGGTCCGCAGCCGACCATGGCAGCCCTGCTCACCTCATGCACCCAGTGTCACCCGCAGGTACATGGAAGCGACCTGCCGTCGCAGCTTCCTCCGGGAAGGGCTTTGACGAGGTAAGCAGGTGCACAGCTCCGGCTGACGGATCGAAGCGAATGCTCGTGTCTTGCGGAAAGCGCAATACTATCAATACTATATTTTATGGTGAAGTGATTACACACCGTGTCATATAAAAACATTTTATTGTATCTGACCGTATCACTATGCATCTTTTTGGTGCCCGGTGCAGATGGTGCCGAGGACAAGCCGGCCCCCGCCGACCGTGATGTCAGTGCCACTGCCGGTACCGGATTTCATCAGTTCAATGTTAGCGGGAACCGGAGCACGGTGGGGGAATATGACGTACTCCGGTCAGGTGCTGATGCTTATTTCACCCTGCAGGGACATGAAGGCAGGAACTATATTGACGGTAGCGGTCAGTTCTTTTCCGCCAACGACCAGACCTATTCTTTCAACATCGATATGCAGCGGATATTCCAGACAGCGTTTTCCTATCAAAAATTCACTCACAACCTTGACCATGACCCCCTTTCAAACCAGGACTTTGCAACAGACTTCAATCCCGACCAGAGCAACCGTATCCTGATAGAGGAACTGAAATCAGGCAACACCCTGCGCCTGCCCGCGCTTCCCTTCCTGAAATTTAAAATGGACTACCGCAGTTACAGCAAACGGGGGCACCGCCAGGCAACAACGGTTGCCAAGTGTTCCCAGTGTCATGTCAGCTCACGAAACAAGCGGGTGAACGAGAATACCGAAGACCTTAAATTTACTGTTGAAGGCACCGCCGGGCCAGCTACCATCCAGTACAGTCGCCTCCAGCGGGTATTCAATGAAGGTGCTTCCCCGCCCTACAACAACTACGGCAACGGCGCTTCATTCTTTCTGGTGAAAGGCTATGCACCCTACAGCCTGGTTCCCGACACCAGCAACAGCGTGCACGAAATAAAGCTCCTGTCGCGCCTGCCCCTGTCCTCGTCTCTCTTTGCAAGCTATCAGACGGGAGAGAAAGATAACCGGGATATTAATAACGATATTGATTATACCAACATAGCGGGCCGACTCAGCACGCTCTTTTTCCGCTACTGCACGGCAGATGCGTTTTTTAATCAATACCATATGCACAACTCCACGCCCAACAGCATTGATCGCAATACCCGGCGCGGCGGCTTCGACGTAAGCTCCAGTTATATAAAAAAGCTGAATCTTAAATTTTCCTACATCTGGGAAAATATTGACCGGGACAATTTTCAGGTAAAGTCAACCAGGACCCAGACCTACCGTCTTACTGCAAACTACCGGATGCTGCGCAAGCTCAGGCTGCATGTTAAATACGAAAAGACCCGGGTCGGCGACCCGTTCGTCACTGAGGACCCGGATGTTCTGCGCCTGGTTCAGACCTCCCTCCCGCAAAGCGCGGATGAGTTCTACTGCTCACTGTCATGGAGCGTGCTGCAGAATTTTTCCCTCAATTCAAACTTCAGGTATGTAAAAAGCAACAATGACCGCTATCATGTCGACGAAGACCGCTATGAATATACCCTGAGTTTCTGGTATATCCCCGCAGAAAGAGTCACGGTAAGCGGAGCCTACTCGCTTATGGAAACCAGCATTGACTCTCCGCTCTCCTATAAACGCTATCACCTCAAAGACGCGTCGAGCCTGTTTTTATTTAATGAGGCGCCCTATGATGACAGCAGCCAGGCCTATTTTCTGTCATTGAGTTACCTTCTGAATCAGCGCACCTCCCTTACCGGTGAAGTCACCTATACCCGGAGCCTGGCTGAATTTGACGCGCATTTTGACGGTACCAATATCGGGAGCCTTTCAGAACTCAAGATAAACAAGCTGGAAACCGCGTTCGGCATCACCTACCTTTACAGCAGGACGATAACGCTGAACGCTAAATACATGTTTCGGGAATATAATGATAAAAATGACCGTGGCCTTGACGGGCAGTTCAGCGGGGTGAGCCTGGGGGTCAACTGGTCATTTAACTAGTCCCTTAGTTGTTATTTTCGTGTTTTTTTGGCAAGATAAATT
>JAPLIX010000456.1:9096-16115 GCA_026388865.1 Pseudomonadota bacterium
AAACAAATTAAAAATAAAAATGTTCCAAACTTCAAAACGGCATTTTTCGCCAGAGTCGTTTTAAATTTTCCTTTTTGGTCATTTGAATTTGTTTAGAATTTCTGATTTCGCTATTCGGATTTGGTTCCGGCTTGTCCGGGTTAGGGAGGCGGGCATATGAAAAAGTACCTTACTCTGTTGTTAGTATGTTATTTTTTTGTCCCGGTCCTCCCGGCACATGCTGTGGCGGTTAATCTCAGCCCGCAAGAGGTTGAGGAAGCGATTGCTTTTGGCAATACAAACCGCAGCTCTATAGAAAAAGACCTTGACGGCAGCTATGCTTTCGGCTCGGCAGAGGAGTATGCGGAAGGCGGGGTTGTTCATACCAAATGGTACAAGCTTGCGTTCATGGCCGCCCAAAAAGCGCGGCACGCGGGCGCGCTATCCGCACCGGAACAGGCGGAAATAGTATCCGATCCGTGCCTCCAGATTAATCTCAAAGTATATGGCCGCAGCCTCGATTTCGCCAGAGATTACCAGGTTACTTTGTTGCAGGGTGCCAAAGTAATAAAACTGGAAAAAATACATGCAGACAGCTTTAGTTCTGACACTGCAGCAACCAAGTCAATGACTGGTTTCCCCGGGTGCTGGGCAATAATGAGAATTTATTTCAGATATGATACGTTCAATCCCGCTGCACCCGCAATCCTGACACTGAAGAAGGATGGCAAAGAAAGCCATTTCCAAATTGACTTCAAGCGCTACAAATAATGGTGACGAGACATGACGCTGAGCGGTGATTTTGTGTACCTTATCGCCTATTGCATATTCCTTATCGGCGCTGCCAATTCCTTCCAGAACAACGTACCGCAATCATCCATCTGGACCATGAGTGTCGCGGTGGTAATTGATTTTCTGGGCAGCGTCCTGCCGGTCATGAGAGTTAAATCACTGGCGATCGATCTTCCGGGTAATCCTGCTATAACCGTTGCGATATTTTTGGGAATACTGGTGTGGCTGCTGTTCCTGTTTGCCCTGTTTATCTGGAAAATAAAAAAAATCCGCCTGTTTCATTTTATTATTCTTTCAATTGAAGTCATCTGGTTTATTGATTATGTACTGCTCCTGTACGGTGTCTACAAGGTGCCGCTGCGGTAAACAGCTCACCGGGGGGCGGAATACAAAAGACAGCTCACAGACAATTGTTCCCGTATGCCCGTCTGTAGTGATATATATATTGCTACCTTTAAAGATGTCATTCCCGTGAAAGCTTGTCCTCGAATGTTTTAGTCGGGGACGGGAATCTATATCTAACTGAAATTATTGGACTCCCGCTTTCGAGACTGTGTCGCAATCTGAATTCTGGTAGCCGCAATCCCGAAAGCTTTCGGGATCAGCTTGCGTTTGTTGGCACATGCAATTTCAATACATTACGCAGCCTGAAGGCTGCGGCTACAGCCCCATTTTTATATTGTGACACAGTCTCTTCGCGGGAGTGACAAATTGGGAATTATTAGAGGTTCCCATATTACAGTAACTAATTGCGGAGGAAACTACTGATGGTTGCTGAAGCATGCAAAAAGCATCTTGAAATTTCAAAAGCGGGCTTTGAAGCACTCACGCGGGTAATCGAGTTCTCCTGCTCTGCCTGCGGGCTGTGCGTGAGCCTCTGCCCGACAGAAGCGATTGCCATGCAGAACAACGTCCCCACCCTGGTGGGGCAGTGCACCAAATGCGGCTTCTGCTACCAAGGGTGCCCCCGCAGCTTTTTCCCGCTCGGTAAAGTCAAAGAGCGCTTTTTCGGTGCCGAGCAGAGCGAGGTGGAGACCCGCGTTGGCCGGTGCGTTGACCGGTTTACTGCCCGCTCCCTCACTGATGAGATCTTTGACCGGGGCGCAAACGGCGGTACTGCCACCGCCCTGCTCTATTATCTGCTGGAGAAAAATATTGTTGACGCGGTTCTCCATCTGGGTAAAATTCATGAGGACTGCTGCATCTGCCATCATGCTAAAACCATTATCTCAACCAGGCCTGAAGAGACCCTGCGGGGCTCCAAGTCAAAAAACCAGATCAGCCCGGTCCTTCATGACCTGAAAAAAGTTGCCGAATATCCGCGCTACGCCGTGGTGGGGCTTTCCTGCCATGTGCAGGCGTTGAGAAAACTGCAGGTGATACGGGATGACCCGGAGCTGAAGGAAATCTTTAAGGGACTGGCAAAAACCGCTGAGAAGCTGCTGCAGAACCTGAAATTCGTCATTGCCATTAACTGCTTTTCAAACACTAAATACGGCGGCATAGATAAAATTTACCAGAAACTCGGCATCAGGGAAGAAGATGTTATCAAGTACGCGGAAGATACTAAAAAGTCTCTCTACCAGTTCCTGAACGAAGGTAAAAACTTCTTCTGGTATGTTCAGGACAATATCATGACCAGGGACGGGAAATTTTTTCCCTTCAAGTATACCGACTATCTTGAAGACGTGATCTTTATGGGATGCATGGTCTGCCCCAGCTTTATCGGCTGCAAGGAGGCTGATGCAAGCATTGGCATCACTGCTTCAGAAATCAAGGTCAGTGAATTCGGCTATAACAGCGTCTTGGTCAGAAATCCCGAACTGGGCGCAATCTTCAGTGCCATGGCCGCAGAGGGAAAACTTCTCAAGCGGCCCATGTGGGATAACCGGGGCACCTATATGCGAAAGTTTGTTGAACGGGTCCTTCCGTCCAACGACCTTATGAATATGAGCGGCTATGTGGCAACGGGGAAATGGAATCCATCGGAAGACCTTTTTAAATCAGCGTCATCAGCCCATAACGCGCGCATCATGGGCTTGCAGCGGCTTTTTCTCGCCCAGACCGTAAAACGAAAGATGATGTTTGAGCCCGCGATGAAAGCGCTCAAGGCATGCGGTAAGCTGGCAACGGAGATTCTGTAGCGGGGTTATTTTTATACGGTCACCGAAGTCATGTACCTCCGGCAGAGCCGGTGGTTTGATCTGTGAGCCGCTCAAAGTGGCGATGATTTATATTGTTCGCAAACTGGATTCCCGTCTTCACGGGAATGACAATCATGCAGATGGGGGCGGGAGTGACAGATTGGGAATTATTAGAGGCTCCGCGTTGACTCATATTAAAAGGTAACCCAAGCGGTGAGGAAGAATTTTGGGAGGGCAAATCGGCACCGGTACCGTTTTTACCGAATATGACCTCGCGCCCGGCACCCATACCATAACGCTTACAGCGACCAATTCCCAGGGTGAATCTGACGCAAAAAGCGTAACCATTACGGTTAAGGAAAAACCGGCGGGCGGGGCAATCCATGTTGAAATAGAGTCTCCCGAAGATGGCGATGTTTTTGAGTATAAGAAACCCCTGACTTTTTCCGGTTCTGCTGTTGATGATCAGGAGGGCAAGCTTAAAGGTACTTCCCTGGTCTGGAAATCTTCGCTTGATGGTGATATCGGTACCGGAGAAACGTTTACTACGAGCGATCTTTCAGGCGGCACTCACCGGATAACCCTTACTGCAACGAATTCCCGTCACGTAAGAGATTTCGCAAGCGTAACCATCACCGTCGTTGACCGCCGCCTGTGGCAGTATCAGTATAAGCTAAGCGATGCTGTTGCGTTTTCGTCATCTCCTGCAGTAGCAGGAGAATCAGTTTTTGCGAGCAGCTCCGACGGCACCGTATTCTCTTTTGATGCTGCAACCGGCAAGACATTATGGACTGTTGAGCCGCCTTCTATACCGTTAGGCATCGCTGTTGTGGGCGCCGGCGCATCTTCACCGGTGATTGTTGATGATTATCTCTATATCGGCTGTTACGGTTTCAACAGCTCCGATACAACCGCCCCCGGTATTTTATTGTGCCTCAAGCACCAGTCAGGGCAGAAAGTCTGGCAGTTTCTTGCTGACCTGCCAATCGACTCCTCACCTGCGGTGTCACAGGGGAATGTATATGTCGGCGATGTTGGGGGAAAGATGTATTGCGTCAATGCTCAAAACGGATCAAAGGTCTGGGAATTTGCGACCGATGATACCATAACCGGAACCCCGGCTGTGGCGGAAGGATTTGTGTACTTCGGCAGCGCTGACAAGAAAGTGTACTGCCTTGACGCCCAGTCAGGTGATAAGCAATGGGAGTTTGAAACCGGGGATTCGATCTACTCCTCCCCAGCTGTTGCCGGGGGAAAGGTGTTTATCGGCAGCAGCGACAAGAAACTCTATTGTCTCACCTCTGACGGCAAGCTGGTGTGGGATTTTAAGGCAAAAGACGTCATTACTACCGCCCCCGCAATAGCAGGTGACACGCTGTATGTCGGCACAGGAGACGGAACTGTCTACGCCGTTAAAACCAATACCGGCAATGAATTCTGGGAATTTAAAGCAGGTGCAGGTATCAGTTCCTCTCCTGCAATTGCCGGTCAGTACCTGTATATTGGCAGCGATGATAAAAAGCTTTACTGCCTCAACAACTTCACCGGTGAAAAATTGTGGGAGTTTGAAACCGGGGGTGCGGTGAGCTCTTCACCGGCAATAAGCAACAACCTTCTGTACGTGGGAGGCTCTGATTCAACCTTCTACTGTTTTAAGGCTGACGAAAGTAAAAATGCTGCATGGCCCATGTTTAAGTTCAATCCCGAGCGAACCGGCGCCCAGCAGTAATAAATGGCATTGAATTTATTCATAGTTACGCTAAGATGTACAGCAACGCAATGCTCCACCAGTGAACAGGTAAGGGGCAGTTGATCATCAGTCCAAGTACCGGACGAGAGGTTATTACGTCCAGGGCGTCAGGACAGACCTTTAATGGTTCAGAATTCAGTTTACTGAAGCGCCTACCTCCTTTATGACAACTGCCCCTTGTTTTATTCTGCATTAATTCTCAACCTGCTTGCCCCCAATGCGCATAGCAACTTTTCAGACAATTCCTGATTTCCTTCTGTAATCTATTATTATGAACCGACTAAAACGATTACTGCTGGGCGGGGCGCGTGACCCGAATGACCCCCATGTTTTCCATAAACTTTCGCTGATAGCTTTTTTTGCCTGGGTAGGACTCGGCGCTGATGGTCTCACCTCCTCCTGCTATGGTCCTGAGGAAGCGTTTATAACCCTGCAGGGCCATCATTTCCTCGGCATCTTCGTGGTGATGGGAACGGTGCTCACCATCGTTATCGTCAGCATGAGCTACTCGCAGATAATTGAGCTCTTTCCCTCCGGAGGCGGCGGCTACCTCGTTGCCAGCAAGCTGCTTTCTCCTGCAGCGGGCATGGTTTCCGGATGCGCACTGCTGATTGACTATATTTTAACCATAACGCTCTCTATCGCCAGCGGGGCTGATGCAATCTTCAGCTTCTTCCCCCCGGAGTGGCTTCCCTATAAGCTGTGGCTTGCAGTCGGCGGCGTAATCCTGCTTACCATCCTGAACATGCGCGGGGTCAAGGAATCCGTTCTGCCGCTGGTGCCGATATTTCTCATATTCATCATAACCCATGCCTTCGCAATTTTTTACACCTTTGTCACCCATCTCATGAATATCCCGGAACTCATAACCGCTACGGCCGGCGATGTCCGGGCAGCGCAGAGTGAGCTTGGATTTGCCGGCATGATTTTCCTGATCCTTCGCTCCTACAGCATGGGCGCCGGAACATTTACCGGTATTGAAGCCGTGAGCAACGGCCTGCCGATACTGCGGGACCCGAAGGTGGAAACCGCAAAGCAGACCATGCGCTATATGGCGGGGTCGCTTGCGTTTATGGTGGTGGGCATCATGGGAGGCTACATTCTCTACCGGCTGGAAGCAGTGCCGGGGAAAACCCTCAATGCCGTGCTGCTGGAAAATATCGCCCGGAGCTGGCCCGCCAATATGGGATATTATTTTGTCCTTGTAACGCTTGCTTCCGAGGCTGTGCTCTTATTTGTGGCCGCCCAGACCGGTTTCCTTGACGGCCCGCGGGTGCTTTCAAACATGGCGCTTGACCGCTGGTTCCCCACCCGCTTTGCCATGCTGAGCGACCGGCTGGTAAACCAGAACGGCATCCTCATTATGGGCGGCATTTCGCTGGTAATGATGCTCCTGTCACGCGGCTCGGTGCGGTTTCTCGTCGTGCTCTACAGCATTAACGTGTTTGTCACTTTCTCACTTTCCCAGCTTGGCATGGTGCGGCCCTGGTGGAGCTGCCGGACGAAAGAATCCAAATGGATCAAAGGGTTGAGCATTAACGGTATCGGGCTTATGCTTACCTTATTTATTCTCATCTCGGTTGTGATTCTTAAATTTTATGAGGGCGGCTGGATCACCGTAGCAGTAACCAGTTCGCTGGTTATAGTTGCCATCACCACCAAACGGCATTATGCAAACACCGCCAGGCAGCTGCAAAGGCTCGACGACCTGGTGCTTCCCATTGTGTCGACCCTGAAGCAGGATACGGCAAATAAAGTCAAACCTGCTCCGGAATGTAATCCCAATGCCATGACCGCGGTGCTCTTAGTCAGCGGTTTCAACGGGCTCGGGCTGCACACCATGTTCAGCATCCTGCGGCTGTTCGGCAATACCTTTAAAAATTTTGCATTTGTGCAGATCGGCTCCATTGATGCAGGAAGTTTCAAGGGCGAGTCAGAGATGGAACGCCTGCGCATGAGCACGAAACATGACGTGGACATGTATGTTAAGTACATGAGGGAAAACGGCTTTTACGCGGAGAGTTTTTATTCGGTCAGCACCGATGTTGTCGAGGAAATCATCGCATTAACCCCGATCATTCTGAAACGATTTCCCCAGGCAATATTTTTCGGCGGTCAGCTGGTGTTCCCGGAAGATTCCTTTTACAGCAGGCTGCACCATAACTACCTGGTATTTACCCTGCAGAGAAAACTCTACCATCAGGGCATTCCTTTTGTTATACTCCCCATACGCGTATAATCTCTAAACAACAGCCTAACCCGGACAAGCCGGAACCAAAGTCAAGCGCAAAGACTAAAAAAAACAAAGCAGATTGAATTTGGAACTCAGGAACTCATAAAGGTAAAAACAAATA
>JAPLIX010000491.1 GCA_026388865.1 Pseudomonadota bacterium
AACTTTAAAGGCGTGATTATTAACAAAGTGCAGAACATGGATGACTTCAAGGAGACCTATCTTCCCCAGATTGAAAAAATCGGTGTTCCGGTGCTCGGGGTCATTCCCTATCAGAAAGACCTGACCTATTTTTCTGTCAATTACCTGAGCGAGCGCCTGTTTGCCAAGGTGATCACCGGTGAAGACCACCTCAAGCGCACGGTACATAACATCTTTATCGGCGCCATGTCCGTTAATGCCGCGCTCCAGCAGCCGCTGCTGAAAAAAGAAGGCATCCTCATGATTACCGGCGGCGACCGGACGGATATGATTCTGGTGGCTATCGATTACCAGGCTGCGGGCATTATCCTCACCAATAACGTGGTGCCGCCGTCTCACATTGTTTCAAAAGCAACCGAGCGCAAAGTGCCCATGCTCATGGTGCCCTACGACACCTACGAGACAGCCAAGCGGATTGACAGCATAGAGCCGCTTCTGACTAAAGACGAAAAGCACAAGATCGAGCTGCTGGGAAAATTAATTCAAACGAATGTGGACATACAGAAGATAATCTGACCGTTAAAAAAGTCCCCTGAACCTTCCCACTCCCCTCGGAGACTGTGTCGTAATGTTCCCGAAAGTGTTCGGGACGACTGAAGCAATCCCATACTGGTTAAAAAATGACGAGATTGCCGCACTCTCCCGCCAAGGCGGGATCGCTCGCAATGACAGAACAGGGTTGTGACACAGTCTCTCGCGGGAGAGGGCCCGGGTGAGGGGCAGATACATGGACAGTACCCCTGCAGCCATCCGCTCCTTCCGCCGGAAGCTTTACCGCTACTACCGGGCCCATGGCCGCACCCTTCCCTGGCGCACCACGCGCAATCCCTACCATATCCTCATTTCAGAAGTAATGCTCCAGCAGACACAGGTGGACCGGGTCGTTCAGAAGTATAATGAGTTTATCGCCGCCTTTCCTGACTTTAAGACACTTGCCAGGGCTCCGCTGAGAAAAATCCTGCAGGTGTGGCAGGGCATGGGCTACAACCGGCGGGCACTGTATTTGAAAAAAATAGCTGAAGAGGTGGTGGGGACGTTTAATGGCAGGCTTCCCAAAACAGTTGAGGAGTTAACGGGACTGCCGGGGATTGGCAGAAATACCGCGTGCTCTATTGCAGCGTTTGCCTTTAACAAGCCTGTGGTTTTTATTGAAACCAATATCCGCAGTGTTTTTATCCATTTCTTTTTCAACGACCGGGTTAATGTGCATGACCGTGAAATTCTGCCCCTGGTAGAAAAGACCCTTGACGCTGAAAATCCGCGGCAGTGGTACTCCGCGCTCATGGACTACGGGGTGATGCTGAAGAAGACCCATCCCAATCCTTCCCGCAAAAGCGCTCACCATCAGAGGCAGTCAAAGTTCGCAGGGTCGAACCGGCAGGTGCGGGGGATGATTATAAAGTTGCTGACTGAAAGTCCCCAAATCTCTGAAGAAGAGGTTATTAAAAAACTTCGAGTTTTTTCTGCTCGAATAAAAGAGAATTTTGTTCAGCTCATAAAGGAAGGGCTTATTAAAAAGAAGGGCCAAAAATTTATGATTGCCTGAGGATTATAAAAGCCACTCACCAGCCATAGTCTTTTAATAGTGAATCAATGCTCTTATCAGCCCTTGCCCTGCGACCATTGCGGAGATGAAGCCGCACAGATCCCTCAGGTAGTCCAAAAACATTTTCTATTTCTTTCTCTCCCGCGGAAACGGCTGCATCTCTACGAAGAGAATAAGTGCGACGACAAGGATATGCTTTAGAATTTATTCTTGATGGCATTTTCCCCTCCTTTTGGATCTTTTAAGCTTTCTCTTAATTTTAAATATAGGTCAAGGGCTTTTTCGTTTTCTTTTTTTAGCGCCTTTTTTCTCTTCAAAAAGCTTTATTCAAACACTTCAACTATTATTTTAGCCCAATCTGCATTTTTCAAAAATTCTGATTCTTCTTTGGTAATAATGTTGCTTAACTGGTAAATTCAAAAAGTGATTTTTTTGTGCTATAATCGTTTGGTATAAGGAGTGGCAGGCGTGCAGGTAACAATACATACTACAGCAATATTTTTGTGTCAGGGTGATATCACAGCACAATGCGTTGATGCTATGGTAAATGCGGCAAACGCTCGGCTTGCAGGTGGCGGAGGTGTTGATGGGGCAATTCACCGCGCCGGCGGCCCTGCAATTATGGACGCTTGTAAAAAAATTGGCGGCTGTCCCACGGGTAGCGCAGTAATTACAACCGGAGGGAATCTGCCTGCCCCCCATGTTATTCACGCTGTAGGCCCGGTTTACCGCAACGGTTCATCAGGAGAGCCCGAACTTTTGAAAAGTGTCTATAAAAGCTGTCTGAACCTGGCAGAAAAGAACCATATTAAATCCATCGCGTTTCCCTCAATCAGTACCGGAGCCTATGGCTACCCGATAGCTGAAGCAGCGCATATTGCTCTCTCCACGGTTCTTGAACATGTAACGGGCTCAACCGGGATTGAGCGGATAGTGTTTGTTCTATTCAGCAGCCCGGACTTTGAGTGCTATCAATCTCTTCTTGAAAAGATGACAAAACACGGCTAATAGTTTAAGTTTGGATAGCTTAGTATCCTTATTAAAAACAGGAGGATTTGTATGTGGGATTATACAGATAAAGTAAAGGACCATTTTTACCATCCACGCAATGTGGGACAAATCGAAAAGCCCGATGGTGTCGGTGAAGAGGGTTCTCTTGCCTGCGGGGATTCATTGCGGCTCATGTTTAAACTCGATAAAAACGGGCGCATAGCAGAGGCAAGGTTTCAGACCTTTGGCTGTGGCAGCGCGATTGCATCAGCATCAGCCCTTACGGAAATGATTATTGGCAAGACCCTGGAAGAAGCGGAAAAAATTACCAATCAGGATATTGCTGATTATCTTGGGGGGCTGCCGGTTGAGAAAATGCACTGCTCAGTAATGGGCCGGGAAGCTCTTGAAGCAGCCATTGCCAATTCCCGGGGCGAAGATGTGGAAGCACTCAGAGCCCGGAAAGGACATGTTGTATGTGAATGCTTTGGTGTTACTGATAATGAGATAGTGCGGGTGATCAAGGAAAACCACTT
Organism: Pseudomonadota bacterium; assembly: GCA_026388865.1. Taxonomy (GTDB): domain Bacteria; phylum Desulfobacterota; class WTBG01; order CAIYCZ01; family CAIYCZ01; genus JAPLIX01. The sequence continues at coordinate 3,112 of JAPLIX010000491.1, forward strand.
AAAGACGGTTGAGGAAGTGACCAACTTTACTAAGGCTGGCGGCGGCTGCCGGCGCTGTCATCCGCAGATTGAGAATCTTATTGCCGGCGTAATCGGCATTGAGCAGAAGCAGGAAGCAGCGCAGCCGCCCGGGAAAAAGATGAGCAATATTCAAAAAATAAAACTGATTGAAGAAACCCTGGAAAATGAAATTAAACCTATGCTTCGCGCCGATGGTGGCGATATTGAACTGATTGATATTGAAGGAGACCGGGTCATGGTAGCCCTGCGCGGCATGTGTTCATCCTGCCCCAGCTCCCAGCTCACCCTGAAACAATATGTAGAGTCAAAGCTGCGCGAATTCGTTTCAGAAGATATTATCGTTGAGGAGGCCAAACCATGACCATACGCGCCGTCTATGCGGATAATAACGCCACGACCCGGGTTGCCGCTGAAGTGCTCGAGGCAATGCTGCCCTTTTTTAAGGAGCAGTTCGGCAATCCATCGAGCATGCATTACCTGGCAAAACCTGCCGAGCAAGCGATAACAAAAGCGCGGGAGCAGGTTGCCTGCCTGCTTTATGCAGACCCATCTGAAATAGTGTTCACCTCATGCGGAACAGAAAGTGATAATGCAGCAATTCGCGGCGTGCTGTCTGCACTGCCTCATAAAAAGCATATCATAACAACCCGGGTTGAACATCCGGCGGTGAGAAATGTCTGCCAGTACCTGGGAAAAAACGGCTACCGGGTTACGGAACTCTCCGTAGACAAAATGGGACAGATAGACCTCGATGAATTGCGCGAAACGCTGGATGATGACACAGCGCTGGTGAGCATCATGTGGGCAAATAATGAGACCGGCGTAATCTTTCCTGTCAGAGAGATAGCAGACATGGTGAAAAGCAGGGGCGCGCTTTTACATTGTGATGCGGTACAGGCAGCCGGCAAGCTTCCCATTGATTTAAGGGTTGTCAATGTCGACCTGCTTTCCATTTCAGGACACAAGCTGCATGCCCCCAAGGGCATCGGCGTGCTCTACATCAGAAAGGGAACCTATTTTTCCCCGCTTATGATCGGAGGCCATCAGGAAAAGGGCCGCCGCGCTGGAACAGAAAATGTGCCCTATATCGTGGGGCTCGGGAAAGCCTGCGAACTGGCTTTTGAGCATATGGAAGAAGAGCAGACCCGGGTTAAGGCCCTGCGGGATCGGCTTGAGAAGGAACTGCTGGAGAAGGCCCTTGATGCCTCAGTGAATGGTGACCCGGCGAACCGGCTCCCAAACACCACCAGCATCAGTTTTAAATATATTGAGGGAGAAGCAATTCTTTTAATGCTCAGCGCTGAAGGCATTGCTGCTTCCTCGGGGTCCGCCTGCACGTCGGGTTCGCTTGAGCCGTCACATGTACTGCGTGCCATGGGGGTCCCGTTTACACGCGTCCATGGTTCCATTCGCTTCAGCCTTAGCCGCTACAATTCTGATGAAGATATTACCTACATTGTAGAAAAGATGGTGCCCACAGCACGCCGGCTGAGGGAAATATCACCGTTTGGACGGGACGAGCTGTATGCCGCAAAATAAACTTGCCCAGATTATAGAAAAAATTCTGGATACCTATCAGGATGATAAGGGTATAAACCACATCGAAGGTCCTAACCTGCCCGCGCGTGAGGCGGTGGAAGAGATCGTGGTAGATCTGCTGAACGTTATTTTCCCGGGATACTATGAAAAGCTTGAGATCAGCAGGGAAGAAATGAGCCTTTACATTTGGGAGCGGATCGTTTCGACCTATCATAATCTATCGCGGGAGATTGTCAAGAGCCTGAAAACGCTCGCTGATATGGAGAAAAAAACTGACGATGAGCTCACGGCAATGGCTGTGCAGAAGACGCTTGCCTTCCTGCTGCGGCTCCCGCACGTGCGTAAAAAACTGACCGGGGATGTTGCGGCTGCCTATGATGGGGACCCGGCGGCAAAAAGCTTTGATGAGATAATTCTCTGCTACCCGGGGCTGGCAGCAATTGCCGTTTACCGTGTTGCCCACGAACTGTATATGCTGGAGATCCCCCTCATTCCCCGGATCATGGCTGAATTTGCCCACTGTAAAACTGGTATCGACATTCACCCGGGAGCGTCCATTGGAGACAATTTTTTTATCGACCACGGCACCGGCGTGGTGATCGGCGAAACCTCGGTTATTGGGAATGCGGTCCGTATTTATCAGGGGGTAACCCTGGGAGCCCTCTCCTTTAAAAAGGATAAAGATGGCAGAGTCCTGAAAGGCGGTAAAAGGCACCCCACCATAGACGACAATGTAGTGATTTATGCCGGAGCAACAATACTGGGCGGAGAAACAGTGGTGGGGAAGAATTCAATCATTGGTGGAAATGTCTGGCTGCTCGAGTCTGTCCCCCCGAATACTACGATTACCCATCAGTCGCCAAAACTCAATTATAAGGAACTCGGGGGGGAACCTGCAGAAGAAGTATATATGTATTATATATAAAAAGTCATTATCAACCGCCGACGGCCCCCGCCATCTTAAATATCGGCAGATACATGGCAGCAAGCATCGTACCTACGGTGCCGCCCAGAAAAATCATCATAAAAGGCTCTATAAGTGAAGTGATTGCGTCCACCGTCGCATCCACTTCGTCATCATAAAAATCAGCAATCTTGATGAGCATTGCATCAAGCGCTCCGGTCGACTCGCCAACTGAAACCATCTGGCACACCATGCTGGGAAAGACACCGCTTTTAGAGAGCGGTTCTGCAATTGTTTTTCCCTCGCTGATACTTGCTTTTGTTGCTATGATAGCCTCTTCCACAATTCTGTTGCCCGCTGTTTTAGCGACTATATCCAGACCGTCGAGGATCGGCACGCCGCTGGTTATCATGGTGCCGAGGGTTCTGGTAATTTTTGCCACCGCAACTTTTTTCAGAAGAAGGCCGAAAATAGGCAGCTTCAGTGCAAGCCGGTCAAAGAAATATTCCCCCTTATCTGTCGCCCGGATTCTATTAAAGGTAACAACAACGGCAACGATGATGCCGATAAGAAACAAGAAATTTCTTCGCAAGAAAGCGCTCATATCAACCACCCCCTGAGTGAGTGCGGGCAGCTGACCACCCAGACTGCTGAACATTTCCTGGAATACCGGAATGACAAAGACCAGCATCACCACCACGACTACTGCAGCAATAATTAAAATGGTGACCGGATAGACTAAAGCGCCTTTAACTTTTGCCTTAAGTTTTTCATTTTTTTCAATATAGGTTGCGAGCCTCTGCAATATGGTATCAAGCACGCCACCCAGCTCACCTGCGGCAACTAAACTGGTGTACAGGTTATCAAATACTTTGGGATGCTTTTTAAGGGCATCGGCAAAGGTTGCACCTGCTTCAACGTCTGTTTTTATTTGGAGGAGGATTTTTTGGAACGTTTTATTTGGTTCCTGATTGGCAAGTATTTCAAGCCCCTGGATTAAGGGGAGCCCGGCATCGATCATGGTTGACAGCTGCCGGGTAAAGAGAACCAAATCTTTTGCCGTTACCTTTGGTTGTAGCAAAGCGATATTTGCTAAGATATCCTTGGGCTTTTCCTTGATGCGCACCAGCTGGATATTCTGTTTTCTCAGCAGCAGGCGGGCTGCCGCTTCATTGGCTGCCTCGACGGATCCTTTTTGCTGTCCTCCCTGGGGAGATTTCCCCTCCCATACATATACTGTCATGTGGTGTTTCCTCTTCTCGCTGATTACTCTGCAAGCGGCAAAGAGCCACCAGCGTTTGAATGGTGCTTTAAATTACTTTCGGAATAGTACCAGCAATAATTAAATCACATGCCCCGAAACGGGGCTTAATCATCGCGCACCGTCGTTTTCAGTACCTCTTCTAACGATGTCACCCCTCCCAGCAGTTTCGAGATACCGCTGCGGCGCAGGGTTTGCAGGCCCTGGCGTATCGCTTCTCGTTTAATATCAATGGTCGATGCACCTTGCAGAATGAGCTCCTTAATTGGTTCAGAAATAGGCATAACTTCATAGAGGGCAAGGCGCCCTTTATATCCGGTATTGTTACAGATATCACAGCCCTTGCCTTTGTAAAAAGTAATATCCTTGTACTGTTCAGATTCTTCTGGTTGCATGCCCAGCTTTGCAAAGGATTCAGCTGATATAGTAACCGGTTCTTTACATTCCTGGCATATCTTCCGAACCAGCCGCTGGGCCAAAATAAGATTAGTGGCAGAAGATACCAGAAAAGGTTCAATACCCATATTGAGAAGACGGTTGACCGTGCTGGGGGCGTCGTTGGTGTGCAGTGTGCTTAAGACAAGGTGTCCGGTAAGAGCCGCTTTTATGGCAATTTCAGCTGTTTCAAAGTCGCGGATTTCTCCCACTAAAATTATATCAGGGTCCTGGCGTAAAAATGATCTGAGGGTATTCGCAAAGGTCAGGCCAATCTCTTCATGAATCTGCACCTGATTAATGCCGGCAAGATTAAATTCCACCGGATCCTCTGCGGTAGAAATGTTTTCGGTTATTTTGTTAAGCTCGCTGAGGGCAGAATAGAGCGTGGTGGTCTTGCCGCTGCCCGTTGGGCCTGTGACCAGTACTATCCCAAAGGGTCTATAGATGGCCTCTCGGAAGTGGGCCAGCTGTTGTTCCATAAACCCCAGCTTGGTCATATCAAGTTGCAGGTTTGATTTATCCAGAAGTCTCAGAACAACCTTTTCACCAAAAAGAGTCGGGAGAACAGAAACCCGGAAATCCATTTCCGTGTCTTTGCCCATTTTCAACTTGATGCGGCCATCTTGAGGGAGGCGGCGTTCCGCTATGTCGAGGCGTGCCATTATTTTAAGGCGGGAAATCATAGCATTTTTCATTTTAAGCGGTGGTTTCATCATTTCATAGAGGGTTCCATCCATGCGGAACCGGACCCTGAAGGATTTCTCATAGGGCTCAACATGAATATCGCTGGCACGCCTTTTAATCGCATCAATTAAAATAGCATTAA
>JAPLIX010000029.1:0-3832 GCA_026388865.1 Pseudomonadota bacterium
GAGAATTTCCAGAGCGTCATGGTCGGCGACAGCTTTTCGTCAGCAAACTTTTCCGTACTGACCGGGGCTTCCCCCAGCACCATGAGAAAGGTGGTATTCTCCGGAACCTTGATGCCGGCAATTTCGGCGATCACTTTAGCTGACCGCGCCACGACCTTCTGGTTGATGTGTTCGCCGTCAGGCCAGAGGGCCTCTTTAAGCTTTACTTTCTCCTCAGACGAGCACAGATAGCCGCCCCGGGCCTTGAATCCGGCCAGCATGCCGTCCCACTTTGAGGCATGGATAACAGCCGAGTTCTCAGCGGAACAGGAGGTGGCATTGTCAAAGGTCTTGCTCAGGAATATCTTTTCAGCGGCATCTTCCACATCAGCGGTCTCATCAACAATGCTGACTGAGTTGCCGGCTCCGACGCCATAGGCAGGCTTGCCGCTTGAATAGGCGGCCTTCACCGACTGGGTTCCGCCGGTTGAGATTACCAGGTCAGCGGCAGCCATCAGGGCCTGAATGTCCTCAATGTAGGGCCGTTCCATGCACTGCAGCAGATCGGCCGGTGCGCCCACTTTTTCCAGGCCGGCGCGCATCAAGTCAACGGCCAGCGTGCTGCACCGCCGTGCGATCATGTGGGGTGCAAAGATAATTGCGTTGCGCGTCTTCAGGGCATAGATTCCCTTGACCACCGGGGTGGCGGTGGGGTTGGTGCAGGGGGTTGGCGCAAAGATGACGCCAACGGGCTTAATGACCTTGAAAATGCCCTTGGCCTTGTCCTCGTCAACAATGCCGGTGGTCTTGACGCCGACCATGTCCCGCAGCGCGCCCAGGGGTTTGTTGCGGTGCTTGGCCAGCTTATTTTCATAGACCCCCATCTTGGTTTCCTTGACCGCCATATCTGCGCATTTGGCGGCATGTTCAGGCTTGATGGCCTCCCAGGCTGCGGCCAAAACCATTTCATCAACTTTTTCCTGAGACCAGTGTTCCACGACAGCCTGCGCCTTGCGCGCCTTGTCAAGCAGTTGTTGCAGTTCTTCCTTCATGATGCCTCCATACGTGTTAGAATGTTACTCGTAGAGCAGCACGCGGATGCGTCTTGCAACGGCTGGTGCCTTGCACCATCCGCTGCACTGCTCTTTCCCCTTTGGTCAGGGATTATCGTTCACTGAGATATTTTTCAAGACATCGGGAATTTGCGGGGGATGTCTTGTTCGCTACTCGTACTGCGTCGAGCCGGTTTTTTGAAGGAGGGTAAAAGCACGTAGTTTTTGGTGTTAAAGATGAGATGTTATGGAAGATGGCGCACTGCAGATATACCGCCCTTGTCCATCAACTGCTTATGCAGCGTATGCTTTTTACTTCTCCCAACGCAATGAAACGTTAAATAATACCGTAAATTATGAGTTTACTTTGTTTTTATATATACGCTGGGACACAATATGTCAAGAATTAAAAGGCGCCTCCGAGCGCAGTATATTTAACTCTTGACCGTATATGTTAAACTATTTATATGTATATATTTTGAGCAGTATGCAGAAGATACCTGCAACGCTCTGCTGCGGAAACATGAAAGGAGAAAAATGTGTTCAGAATTTTAGAAACAAGGGAGATGGCGCAGGGTACCGTATTTCAGTTCACGGTGACTGCCCCGCTCATTGCCCGGAAAGCCCTGCCGGGCCAGTTTGTGCTGCTGCGGGTGAATGAAACCGGAGAGCGCATGCCATTAACCATTGCGGGCCGGGACCCGGCCGCCGGTACCATTACCCTGATATTTCAGGTGGTGGGTAAAACCACGGCTTTGATGAGCACCCTGAAAGCAGGAGATTGCCTGACAGATGTCGTCGGCCCGCTGGGAAAGCCCACCCATATTGAGCGCCTGGGTACCGTAGTATGTGTCGGCGGCGGAACCGGGATTGCGGTGCTCTACCCGATAACAAGGGCGTTTAAGGAGAGCGGCAATCATGTCATTTCCATCCTCGGTGCGCGCAGTAAAGGGCTTTTGATCCTGGAGAAAGAGATGCGCGCAGTCAGCCATGAACTTTTGATCACTACCGATGACGGCAGCTGCGGCGAGCACGGGTTTGTGACTGATGTGCTGCGCAGGCAGCTCACCGACCGCAGCGATATAAAGCTTATCACTGCAACCGGGCCGGTGTTGATGATGAAATTTGTTTCCCTGCTGGCCCGGGAATTCGGGGTGCCGTCCATGGCCAGCCTGAACTCGATCATGGTCGACGGCCCCGGCATGTGCGGAGCGTGCCGCGTTACCGTGGGCGGAAAAACCAAATTTGCCTGTGTGGACGGGCCGGAGTTTGACGGCGCGCACATTGACTATGATGAACTGATAAAGCGTCAGCGCGCCTACCTGAATGAAGAGCGGGCTGCTCTGAACAGCTTTACCCTGAAGGCAAAGAAAGGTGCAGGGAATGACTGAGCAGAAGATAAAAGAAAAAATTCCCCGGCAGAAAATGCCGGAACAGGACCCCTCGGTGCGGGCGCGTAATTTTGCAGAGGTTCCCTGCGGGTATACACCGGAGCTTGCGCAGCTGGAGGCGCGCCGCTGCCTGCAGTGCAAAAAACCAAAGTGCCGCGCGGGGTGCCCGGTTGAAATTGAAATCCCCGCCTTCATCGCGTTGATTGCCGAGGGTGATTTTGCCGGAGCAGCACACAAGCTGAAAGAGCGCAACAGCCTGCCTGCCGTGTGCGGAAGAGTCTGCCCCCAGGAAGACCAGTGTGAAAAACTCTGTATTGTGGGGAAAAAGGACGAGCCGGTTGCCATCGGCAGACTGGAGCGCTTTGCCGCTGATTGGGAGCGGGAGCGCGGCAAACTTTTCATTCCTCCCAAAGCACCTCCCACGGGAAAAAAGGTTGCGGTAGTGGGGGCCGGCCCCGCCGGGTTAACCGTGGCCGGCGACCTCATTCTGCAGGGCCATGACGTGACTATTTTTGAGGCGCTGCACCAGGCTGGCGGGGTGCTTGTGTATGGTATCCCTGAATTTCGTCTGCCGAAAAAAATTGTTCAATATGAGATTGACTACCTGCAGAAGCTTGGCGTTGACCTCAAACTCAATCATGTAATCGGGAAAATAATCACCGCAGACGAACTGCTCCGGGAATTTGATGCTGTCTTCCTCGGCCTTGGAGCGGGACTGCCGCAATTTATGAACATTCCGGGCGAAAACCTGTGCAACATTTATTCTGCCAACGAGTACTTGACCCGGTCTAACCTGATGAAGGCCTACCTGTTCCCGGAATACGACACACCGATTGCCCGCGGCCGGCAGGTTGCGGTTATCGGCGCAGGAAACGTTGCCATGGACTCGGCCCGCACCGCGCTGCGCCTTGGTGCTGAACAGGTGCGGATTGTGTACCGCCGCTCACGGGCTGAAATGCCGGCGCGGATCGAGGAGATTCATCACGCAGAAGAAGAAGGTCTCCAGTTTCATTTTCTCACGGCGCCCATAAAATGTATCGGCAATGAAGATGGCTGGGTAACCGGCATGGAGTGCATCCGTATGGAACTGGGCGAACCGGATGCTTCGGGCAGGCGCAGGCCAGTACCGCTGCAGGGTTCTGAATTCATTATGGCGTGTGATCTGCTGGTGATAGCTATCGGAGCAGGCGCCAACCCTCTGCTCACCAATAATACACCGGGGTTAGAACTTAACAAGTGGGGCTATATTGTTGCCCGTGATGAAAACGGCGCGACCAGTAAACCGGCGGTCTGGGCGGGTGGTGATATTGTTACCGGTTCGGCAACGGTTATCCTTGCCATGGGTGCCGGCAGAAAAGCTGCCAATGCAATACATCAGCACTTGATGAACAAAGAATCGATTTTAAGCGG
>JAPLIX010000029.1:3889-5663 GCA_026388865.1 Pseudomonadota bacterium
AAAGAATCGATTTTAAGCGGCCAATAAAAAAGGGAAGACGTCAAATTCACACCTTCCCTTTTTTTATTTTATCTACCAGTACATTACTCTACAATAATTTGCCCCTTTGATACTCTGGGCGCTGCAGTGGGGTTTTGCGCCGGTGTTTCCTGGGTGACCGTATAATCAAACGCACCCTTTTCAACAAAGCAGAGACTTGCTACAGCACCTTCAGGAATTTCATTGGAGGTAAAAGAACCGGCTTCATCAACAAGAAAATGCACCGGGCTTTTGCAGGCCATGGTGACCTGCTTGCCGGTGAATTTAATTTTAGCTATGCTCCGGCCGGAATTCATCCATATAACCGTAGTGCCCCTTGCAACTGTCACCTTCGCCGGGTTAACCCCAAAAGTGTAATTGAGGCGAATAACCTGATGACCGGTTCCCTGCATTTCCGGCACAATTTTTTCATTCTGGGCTTGGACACTAGTAAAGGAAAATAGCATCACAGAGCATGCTACCATAGCCAACAATAAACAAAACATTCTAATTACCTTCATAGCAGCCTCCCTTCCTATATACGAAATTACTGTACAATAACCTTGCCCTTGAACTCCTTGGGAGTTTCTTTATAAGACTGGCTGGGTTTGAGCGCCCTTCTCACGACATAGTTAAAGTCCCCCTTCTCAATAAAACAGAGACTTGCCACTGCTCCCATGGGAATATTGTTGGAGATGAAAGATCCCTTATCATCAACGACAAAATGGACCGGGTTCTGGCAGGCCATGGTAACCTGTTTACCCTCAAACTGAATTTCCACCGGGCTGTCAGCCTGATTAACCCAGATAACTGTGGTTCCTGGTTTGACGGTAGCCATTGACGGGTTTATTTTTCCCTGGGAACCCATGTAAATAATCTGCGCCCCTTCAATTTTCTTCTCAGGCTGTATTTTGTCGCTCTTTTCTGCCTGACTAAATGCACTATCAACCGATGCTACTAAACCAAAACATAGACATATTACGATCGCTAACCAGATTTTTCTCATTGCCTTCATCATCAATTCCCTCCTTCTAGTGTTTTACAAAATTTTACCCAGACAATATTGACCCTATAAAAATTTTCTTAAACACTGTATCTTATATTCTACTCTATCAGAATCAGGACAATTTTTCAATAATGCGGTTTTTTCAAACAGGCTATTTACCGTGTAACATAGCAAATTAAAATAGTTAGTCAACTTTAAAATATATAAAAACTATTATGCCCTGGGATTTTTTGATGATCATAATAATATAGCAGTAAAATTAAGGAGTTAAACACGTTGGAAAGCATCTGAAAATTTATCTGGACAGGTCACGATAAGAGAGGGATGAAATCAAAAAAAGTGGTAACGTTCAAAAGCTGGGGCAAAGGTTGATTTCGACGGTATGGAATTGAATATTGAAATAACCTTCGATGCCCAGTTTCTCTTTCCAGAATTTCTCCCACTTGTCTTTTGCGTATTGTTTGATAAGGATCATTTTTGATAGATTTGTAGCTGCCTCATCGGTCCATCCCCAGGCAATTCTCTTCAACCGGCGGCCGATTTCCCGGAATACTCGTTCAAGAAAGGATGTCGTTTTTCTATTGGGGTCGGTTCTATTTATTTTATTAGAACCGTCCCGATTTACGCTTGGCTGCTGATGGAGTGGAATAAAAAGGGGGGCTCTCAACAGCGGGCGCTGTTGGTTCACTTTGTTCTAATATCGTATGAAAGGCTTGATATAAAAAAAGCTGCCAATGGAGAGTTTTGCCA
>JAPLIX010000130.1:0-3517 GCA_026388865.1 Pseudomonadota bacterium
AGATTATGAAAAAATTATCAGCTAAGCAATCATTCCCGCAGGCGGTATGACACACAGCCGCTAATTGAAGCAACCAAACAGTAAGCTAACTGCTGGCATTTGGAGAACTATCAAGGAGTAAATATGGACTGGGATAAAGAAGCAACAGAAATCGTTGAAGCAATACCGCTGCCGCCCATGATCTCGCATTTCGCCAGGATGGATGCCGAGCGCCGGGCAAAGAAAAAGGGTGAGAAGCGGGTGACCGCGGAGACTGCGCGGGAAACAGAGCACGGCTATGAGCAGGCTTTGGGCAAAGAAGCAGTCGAGTTAATGCGCAAGATGGCCCGGGGCGAGGATGCCGGGCTTCCTGATGAATTTTTTGTTGACGAGCCTGAAGAACTCTACTCCATAGAGTTATGCCCTGCCAAGTTCGGGGCAAGCACCATGGAGAAAAGAGAACAGATGCGCCTGCTGTTAACGCCCCTTAGAAAAAAGCTTAAAGAGCTTGACATCACCGGGATCATCATGGACAAGGCTCAGACCTCCATTATGTCCCATCACATGCTGCGGATCGGCCTTACCGGCTGCCCCAATGCCTGCTTTTCCCCTTATTTCCAGGATCTGGCAATACTGGGTGTTTACCATGTAGGGATAAAGGACACGGGCTGTGTGCAGTGCGGCAAATGCGTTACCTACTGCTCGGCACGGGCAATCAGCCTGAACGAGCAGGGGCCGGTTATTGATTTTAAAAAATGTATTAAATGTTCCGGCTGTGTTGAGCAGTGCGAAGAAGGGGTTTTTTATACTAAAGAAAAAGGCTACAAGGTGGCAATCGGCGGCGCCGGAACGCGGCATCCGCGGATCGCCCAGACCGTAGCAGAATATACAGACCTCGAAGGAGTTTTAAAAATTCTTGAAAAGGCGATAACCCTTCTCAGGGACACGCCGGTCGAGGGCAGGGTCATCTCTTTTCACGAGATTGTTGATCGGTACGGGATCGAGGCGTTCAGGATATAGCCAAGATGGGTACATTAGGCGCTTAGTTGTTACATTCGTGTTTTTTTTGGCAAGAAAAATTCGAAATACGAATATCAAAGCACGAAACAAATACAAAACTCCAATACTGAATGATCAAAAGAGCGGGTAATCCTCTTCTTTGTTTTGCATTTTGATTCTTGGAATTTGTTTCGGATTTCGTGCTTCGGATTGCGTGAAAATCTTTGGTTCCAGCTTGTCCGGGTTAGAGGGGTCTTGCCGGCGAAAAAAAAGAAAATGACCGGCACCATAATAATCCTTGCTATTGAGAAAGTCACGTGCTATAAGTATTGTAACTAACACAAGTACACTGTTGTTGAGCATTTAGTTCCCTGAACACCGGGATCGTTTCACTGGGTAATTCTTTTGAAGCAGTAGCAGGAGAAAACAAATCGCAACCATGGTGTTTCGCTCAATCCATGGCACAACACAGGCTGTACACAATCAGAATCCGCAACAGGCGGAGATTTAAAAAGTAACGAAAGGAAATGTATTATGGAAAACGGAACAGTAAAATGGTTTAACGAGGCAAAAGGATTTGGCTTTATTGAACGTTCAAGCGGGGAGGACGTTTTTGTCCACTACTCAGCAATTGAAGGTAACGGTCACAAAAGCCTTAACGAGGGTGACAGCGTTACCTTTGAAGTTCAGAAAGGGCCAAAAGGTCTTCAGGCGGTAAACGTCACGAAGGCTTAGTTACATAAGGACCACACAAATCCCAATCTGCTGAGCGACAGATTGGGATTTGTTTCTCTTACAATAATCACGAAGTGACCGATTGCATGCTTCGCACGCCCCGCTTTTTAAACGGGGGAAAGAGGCATGGATGGAAAATACAGCGGTTTATGCTTCGGCTCATACGCATGAAGCAGGGAAAGCAAATCAACACAACCCGCACATTCGAAGCACTTCACATTTAACTCCAGTAAGCCCCAGCCCGCTCAGGCGGGTCAGCCGGGGAACTTCACCAGATAACACCCCAGGAAAAATTAACTGTATAGAATATGGATACAATAAGATAATGAGATTTTTCATGGTACATACGAAAGGCAAAGATATATGAATTCTCAAGCCCTGCAGCTCAGCACCGCAATGGTTGGGCTCTTAGGCAGGCATCAGATTACTACGGCAACACCAGTACAACAAGAAATAATACCGGCTATATTTGAGGGACAGGACGTCATTGCTCAGTCCGAAACAGGGTCCGGTAAAACCTTAAGCTTTGCGATTCCGCTCATTGAGCGGATCAAGCGGCGCGACGGGCTGAAAGCACTCGTGATTGTGCCGACACGCGAGCTGGCGATCCAGATAGCAGCCGAGTTTGTTAAATTTTCACAGGGCAATCATCTGGGCATACTGCCTGTTTACGGCGGGGTATCCATTAATGAGCAGATCCGAAAGCTCGACCGCACCAATATTATTGTCGGAACCCCCGGGCGGCTTATCGATCTATTGATGCGCGGCGCTTTGTCTCTGGACACGCTTGATTATGTAGTTATAGATGAAGCGGACCGGATGCTTGATATGGGGTTTATTCAGGATATTGAAAAGATTATACGGCGTGCCCCAAGGGAGCGCCAGACGCTGCTTTTCAGCGCAACGATTTCAGAGGACATTGTACGCCTGGGGCAGAAGTATCTGCGCACCCCGAAGCGCGTGCAGCTGGCGTCAAAGTTAAAGCCCGATTTCCTGCGCCAGGCCTATTACCAAACCAGTGCTGATAAAAAGCTGGAACTCCTGGTCCACCTTCTGCAACGGGAGCGGGACCTATCCCTGGTGTTCTGCAACCGCAAGCACAAGACTGAGGCAGTAGCCAAACAGCTCAGCCGCAGCGGTATTAAGGCTCGCTGCCTGAATGGCGGCATGACGCAGCAACAGCGCGAGCGCGTGACCGCTGATTTTCGCTATAAAGCATTTAACGTGCTGGTCGCAACCGATGTTGCTGCACGCGGCTTGCATATTGATGATATTTCCCATGTATACAATTATGATATTCCCCGGGATATCGAATCATACACCCACCGGGTGGGGCGCACCGCGCGCGCCGGTAACTGTGGCAAGGCAATATCCCTGGTTGACCATGGTGAGGATAAACGATTTTTCAAGCAGATCCTTTCCGCGTATCGCGGCGCTATTGAAATGAAAACGGTTCATGACGGTGAACATGCCGGCCCCGTTAAAATATCAAAAGCAGCACGTCAGCCGCAGAAAAAAACTGTATCTGTAAAAACATTTGTGCTATAAGAAATCAGCCTTCAGGCCCCGGTACCTGGTGCCGGAGGCATGAAGCACACAATAATCCGCACACTGCTGTTACTCTCACAAGTAATGGTGCGTTTGCCGGCGAAGAACAATAAGAACCTGCTGCCAGCTTCACCAGCTGATGCGGTGGCAGCAAGGGAAGGAGAGACATGTGAAAAAATTACTTTTGACAACAGTGTGCGGGCCCTTTGGAGTAAATACAGACGACTGTACTGAGCATGTAATGCCTGAGCTTTTC
>JAPLIX010000130.1:3573-7635 GCA_026388865.1 Pseudomonadota bacterium
GGTCTCAGGGAATTTTCAGCATCAGGTCAACCTATGTATCGTACGGGCTGGAATATATTGCCAAGAACATAAAGACGCCCACGACCGTCCTCCAGTATCCCACCATGAAGCAGTTTATCAGTGAGGTAAAAAAAGGATATGCGTACGTCGGGATCAGCTTTGTTATTGCAACGTTTGAAAAAGTTAAAAAAATGGTCAAGGCAGTGCGGGAAGCTGCTCCCCAGGCAAAAATAGTTTTGGGCGGCTACGGGACCGTGCTTCCTGAGTGCGAAGCATATGGTGACTATATCTGTCGTGAAGAAGGCGTGGCCTTTATGCAGCGCCTTCTTCAGGAAACACCCGATGATATACCGCCGAGCCATGTGGTGTATGCTACCTCGGGAAAAATACTGGGATTCCCGGCCATGAAGGGTGCAGTGGTGCTGGCAGGGCTCGGCTGTCCGCACGGGTGTGAATTCTGTGCCACATCGCATTACCACGGCAGGAAGCACATTCCTCTGCTCAAGACCGGTGAGGACATCTATCGGGAAATCAGGCGGGTGCACAAGGCCCTGGGCAGTACCAAGCTTCCGATTGGTATTATCGAGGAAGATTTCCTTATGCAGAAGCAGCGGGCGCAGGAATATCTTGCTTGTGTTTTGCAGGACCAGGGAGAACCCATACATATCTCCTGCTTTGCCAGCGCCTACTCCATATCCCAGTGGGACCCCGAGGACCTGGTCAGGATGGGGATTCAATCAATATGGGTGGGGGTGGAATCAAAAGAGGCGCCCTATGCTAAATTAAAAGGGCTTGATGTAAAAAAGATTTTTGATACCCTCCATGCGCATGGTATCAACACCCTGGCCTCGCTTATCCTGGGCCATGACTTTCATACCGAGGAAAAGGTATGGCAGGATTTTGAATACCTCATGTCAATGCGGCCGACGCTGAGCCAGTTCCTTATCCTGGGTCCGACCTGCAACACCCCGCTGTTTGAACGGCTGCAAAACGAAGGCCGGCTTCTGGATGTCCCCTATCGTCACTACGACGGTTTTCACCTTATGTTCCAGCACCCCAACATCAGCAAGGAGAAGATGGAGGAGCTGATCCTTGCTGTCTATCAAGAAGAGTTCAAGCGGCTTGGGCCCTCGGCGGTGCGCTTTGTGGAAAGGCAGCTGCAGGGCTATGTCCGGTTCAAGGATTCGCCTGATACGCTCCTCAGGAAGCGGGCAGAACAGTTTCGGCAGGGCTGTCTTGAAGCGCTGCCGCTGTTTTCTACTGCGGTCCGTTATGCTCCGACACCAGAGGTGGCAGAAAAGGTACGGGAGCTGCAGCAGGCAGTAATCCAGCAGGTAGGAACAGGCGGATTTAAAAATAAGCTTAAGACCATGATAGTACCGGCACTGGCTTTTGTGGCACAACTCAGAATCAAGTCTGGTGACTATCACCAGCCTACCCTGGGCAGAACCGAGTATCGGATGTCGAAACATGCCCTTATCCCCGGCGTTCTGCAGGGTAAGGGTGTCTTGAAAATAGATTTGCGGCCCCGGGCTGCAGAACATCAGCCGCTGGTCCTGGACCTGCACGGTGTTTTTGACCGGACAACAGCAGCCAAATTACGGAAACGGATTGAGAGCTATCTGGAAAAGAACCGGGGCATTCTGGCGATTAACTTCAGCGGGCTGACCAGCATCGAGCGGGAAGCTTTGCTCAGGTTCTTTAAAAAGCTGCGGGCGTATAATGAACGAATCAAGCTGGTGCGCATCGACAATCTGAAGACCGAGTGGAGCGATATTGTCAATTATGCAAAAAGTTATTTTGAGGTTTTAAGCGCTGAAGAGGTTCTGGCCATCGGTGTTGCATAACGCAACTGATTATTGGAAGAATTTCCGTCAGCGCTGACGGAAAAAAAATAAAAGCCATGATAAAAACATTATATCATGGCTTTTGTGCATGCAGGAAGGTGCTTAGCTCTTACGCGTACTTTTGAACAACTTTCAGCAGCTCATCAAAATTAACCGGCTTGGTGAGGAAATCTTCAACGCCGGGCAGAAAGCTTTCTTCCATATCAAGGGAAAAGCGCGAGTTGGTCACCTGATTGATGGCGGTGAGCATTATAATCGGGATATTCTTATAGTCTCTATACCGGGATGTGGGCCGGTTGCTTCGTATCTGGCTGGCAACCTCAAACCCTTGCGTATCACTGTCCAATGCTTCTGCTATATCATAGCCTTTGCTTTTGAGGACATGTGCCAGGCTGTTGACCTGATCCTGATCATCATCGACGATTAAGATTTTCTTGGCCATAAACGCTCCGCGTTAAACTCTAATAACTAATATTCTAATTTCCAAACAAATCCGAATTTCAAATTATCAAAGCAAGAATTTCCGGGCTGCGGTTTTAGTGCTTAGTATTTAATCTTCAAGCAGTTTATATACGACGTTTCTCTCTTCCCAGGCTTTTTTCCGCTCATACATGTCAATGGGGAATTCCATCTGCTTCAGCTCCACCGGGGCGGACTTTTTATCAACCAGGCCAAGAGCCAGTGCCACGCCGTAAATTATGGCTTCAGGCCGGGGCGGGCAGCCGGGAACGAAATAATTAACCGGCACCGCTTTCTCTGCGCCGCCGCATACATTGTAGCAGTCAAACCACATATTGCCGCCGATGGTGCAGGAGCCGATGCCGAAAACAATTTTCGGCTCAGGCATTGCCGCGTACGCGCGTTTGACCAGGGGCAGTGTCGGCCGGGTAACGGCGCCGGAAATAAGCATCACATCGCCATGCCGGGGCGAGGTAACCAGCTTTATGCCGAAGCGCTCGACATCATAGAAGGGCGTGAGCACGTTCAGAATTTCAATGTCGCAGCCGTTACACGCGCCGGAATTGCAATGGTATACCCACAGGGATTTGGGAAACATCTTTTTAGCGAGGTTTGATAACATCTGCTACTCTCCTCATTTCTCAGGGCGTTTGTGTTTTTCAGTCTTTTCCAGCAGCGCCGTGTCAAGGTGCTCCGTGCTGACGGGAATAAAGGCGCGCATTTCCAGGTTGTCGTAGCGATAGCCTTTCATGCTCATTCTGTCTATGGCATTGGTTGTTTCGTGCTCATAGCACCTGCCGCAGCGCTTGCAGGTGGCCATGAACAGCTCCATGCTCTGGGTGATATCGCGCTTGTTCTCGGTTGCAAGCTCGTAGTTTTCGGTCATGGTGATGGCATCCTCGGGGCAGACATCAGCGCATCTGCCGCAGTAGGTGCAGCGCCCTCCATCGTAGAGCATCAGCCGTATTTCTTGGCAGATATCGCGCACCATGATGGTGCGTGCCGGACAGTGGGCGGCGCAGCCGCCGCAGCCGATGCACTTGTGATGATCCCAGGAGGGCTGCCCCCGGAAATCGGGCGGCACGGGATGCGGCTCGAATGGATACTTCAAGGTTACCACGCCAGGCGTTAATGCCATCATGACCTGCTTGATTTTACTTGTCAGCCACACAATGATTCTCCTTTAGGCGCTTACGTTGTTACTTTCGTGTTTTTTTGGCAAGAAAAATTCGAAATACGAATATCGAAGCACGAAACAAATTAAAAATAAAAATGTTCCAAACTTCAAAACAGCATTTTTCTCCAGAGTCGTTTTAAATTTTCCTTTTTGGTCATTTGAATTTGTTTCGAATTTCTGATTTCGCTATTCGGATTTGGTTCCGGCTGGTCCGGGTTAGGATGAAATCCGGAACAGTCTCTTTAGAATTTAGCGCTCAGTATCTTTTTAACGACAGCGTTTCCAGTTCGGACCTGGAAAGCACTGTTACGCCGCCATTCTGTATATCAACAACCTGAACCCGCTCTGTACAGGAGAAGCACGGGTCAATGCTGCCGATAATGATAGGCGCGTCGGCCAGTTCATTGTTCAGGAGCATGAGCGGCACGCCCTGCAGGTTTGGATAGGTCGGAGCCCGCACCCTCCAGCGCTCAGGACGGTTATTCTCTCCGGTTATCATATAATGCACCACTTCACCGCGCGGCGCTTCGACGCCGGCTATGGCATGTTTGAGCGGAGCTACGGGCTCCTCCAGTTCGG
>JAPLIX010000264.1:0-4738 GCA_026388865.1 Pseudomonadota bacterium
TCAACGATCATCTGCTGCAGTAAATTGTCCGTGCTTCAATGGAGCCGTGGATTCTAACCACGGTGTAACCAGCGGCAATGATATTTCATGGCTGGTTGATTATAAGCTTCAATGGAGCCGTGGATTCTAACCACGGTGTAACCTGCCTTCGTTTAATGCCCTGTAATCAGGACTATTTTTTGTCAGTCTCCGCGAACCTTTTAAAAATTACTACGGAAAAGACACTGTAAATTTAATTTCTGCGGTAACATATTGAATTAACTTTTACGCGAAGCCTCCGGTATTTTGCTGATCAACCGGGGTTCGCGGTATTAATCTTCTTTATATGGGACAAAGATACCTAAGCCAAAATGACAGCCAGCTCCGAGTGCAAAAGGCCCGGCAACTTCCTCGGAAAACCTCAGGATACATCCATATCCTTGCAACGGGGTCTGGTTTTTTCTGCTGCGGATGAATTCGACCCAGTGAACGCTATGCGAGGTATGCATGGTATGAGGGATCCAGATGATTTCAGCAGGAGCCGGGAGTCCATGAAAACCGCATTCCTTAACTATTTCTTCTTTTAGCCAATCATCGTATGCCCCACGGCCTTTGCGGTAATGCCTTGAAGTTACAAATGGCGTAGCACTTATCCATTCCTTTGATCTGGAAGAAAAGATTTCTTCCGACAGGGAGATAAGTACGAAATTAATATCCGGTCTGCGATTTGGCTGCCACACGGAGTGCAGTGCATCCAATGCACTCAATTCTGACTCATCAAAAGGAACGGAAGCATATACCAGCAAATGGTCAAGATAGCCGTCACCGTCTTCATCCAGGGACAGATAATATGCATGTCGGTGCCCAGTAAGAGGGTTCCCGTCAGATGTTTTTCCGCTGAATACGGGGGAGACGAGTGATAGATCCTCATTCTTAATCCGCTTGTGGATCCCCATGAGTTTAGTCCGGACACGTTCCGCGAGCGGGACTGTTTCATGGGCTCTTGGCAGCACAGTTGATACAAGTGCATATTTCGCACACCTGAACCTTTGCCGAGCGGGTTTTTGCCTCTCAGGCCTGATTGCAAAGGAGTCTCTTCTGCGTAGGTAATTAATCCATTTTACGGCAGGGGGATCGCTCCAGCCATCGCGTAGCAGGTCTGTGCTGGTAAAACAAATGGCATCAAGCCATGTTTCACTTGCTGACTGACTATATTCTAAAGGTGAACCGAGACAAGCAACACGGGTATCCTCTCCCATAAAACCTGAGGGGCAGGAGTCTTTGGGAAAACAGTTCCACTCGATCTGGCTGTGGTTGTCCAATACTCGGGCACTAATCCATGATTCCGATCTGCCAAGATAATTAAGTTCGCAGAGCAGGGCGTTAAGATCTTCCACAATAGCTGAAGCTTCGCCAGAATCAAGCCCAATGAAACATTTTTCATCATGCTCAAGAGCAACAAAAGCATCAAAGATGAGCTGTTTACTGCTGCTGTCACGTTCATTGCTGCTTAGAAATGAACGTGTATGTGCGGCAGTAGCCGAAGGAAGAAAGAACCGAACAGGAGAACTTAACGATTTTAGTATGGGTAATATCTTCTCTTCCGGCCATTCAGGTTTTCTTCTCTTCCACACATCAATTAATGCCCGGGCAAGTCTGTATGGGGAGGGCGGCCACTCAACTTCGCCCTCATTTACATTTCTGCCCCATGGGTTTGCATGATACCGACCCGAAGGGAACCGTAATTCAATGGTAAGCATAGTAAACTCCCATTTTATTCTGACTGAAGTTGTAATTTGTATTACTGGAGGCTTGGAAAACATGTTTTCACAGGCCTTTATTTTGCTTTGAATGAACGGCATCAGTTTATCTGTGCCTGGCAGCTTAAAGCCATCCGGCTCTGTAACAACCGGCTCACCTGAAAGCTTCAAATCGCATGCAGTGCGTAGTCGTGTCCCGCCTTCAAGAAAAGAGCAGATTTTATAAATGGCCAATGCTACCAGGAGATCATATGCGTCTTGCCCTAGGTTGTAACTTTTGAGCATACCAACATCAAGGTTGAAATAGCCGGTAATCGACTCTGCGGTATATTCCATGCGGGAATATGGAACATTGCCGTAAACATCCTTATCATAATTTGCTGCACGGAGCTTCCCTGTCGGATCAATCGGGTTATTTTTCACACCTCCCGATACCACATCCCGAACATTCCTGGCTTCAATGAAAGCTGATAGTGCCCGGGGAATTTTAAGCCTTCCGTCTTCAAGATTTGCCAGGAATGCCCCGTGCAAAAGCGAATTCACATCATAGAAAAATAATGCTTTAGCAACTTGTTGCCAGTTTATAGGTTCTCCTTTTTTATATCCTGCAACTTTCTTGAACTTATCTTTGAAGCCTTCATCAGAAATTATGAAGGGCGAGTTTATCCTGTGTGCTTCAATCAGCGAGTTTGTTTTTGTTTCAGTGCCTCCGGTTAATTTTACCCTGATATAGGGTAGCCCTTTAAATGCCTCGATTACCTCATTATCAGGGCCTATGATCGTATCTTCCAGACGATTGGCCATTGATTGTGCGGATTCTACGAGAAGCATCCTTGTGCCATCGGCGAGCTGATATGTCGCTGCACCTATGTCTGGAAATCCTGTGGGCTGAAACCTGTTACCCTGAACCGGGCTGAACTCCGCCTTAATAAGCACACGTTTTGCTTCGTTTAATTGATTAAACATGGTGTCCCTCCTTTTTATAGTCTTTTTGGTTGTTTTTCTAACACCAAAGATTCCAAACGCCATTGATCCTGCACAGGAATCATGAGGCTTGCAAGCAGCCTTGTGGCATCAATGCTTTCATCATACATGACCCTGTATGGATGAAGGTCAGAAACGTTTAAGCGCTGAATTGCTGCGTCGCAGGCATCCCGTATTCGACCCGCAGAAAGGAGCTGCGTAATCCTTGGCAACAGCCGTATCTGTTTATCCCGAATTTTCCCCGGGACATGGAGCAGCTTCAAAACACACCAGGCCCGAAGAAGAGGATGATCCGTTAACGATTGCTCCCAGCGCCTCCTCACCTCAAATAAGCCCTTTTTGCTCCAGTCAATAAGCGTGAAGCCCCAGATCAGCTCCTCTATCTTTTCCTCATCATATTCACCCAGCAGAAAGGGCATAACATCTTTTGATGAAAGAGCGAGTGCCCCTTCGACCGGAGCATGGGGTGCACGGGTTGTTGCAGCGTCGGTCATTCTGCGTTGCATTACACCCGCTATCCGTTCAGCTATGTTGCTGCCGTGCCAGTATCTTGCCCCATTTCCTTCCCCCCATTGCCAAGGATTTACGGTGTCAACGCCAGCCATATCACTCCTCAGCGAACCCACTNNNTAATCGAAGCAAGGGCAGCGGCAATACGTACCTCACAGCTTCCGTCATCGCATCGCTGGACCCAACGGGGGGAAAGACCAAAGAGCGGTCTGCCGAGTGAAGGGGGTTTGCTCCTGTCTCGAATGGCAATGAGTTGCTCCAGATTCCCCATTGCCCTTATTACATCACAAAAACTTGTTGGGGTGCAATTGAGGGAACAGTTAAAAATAGCCGCATCTATTCTGCGGTTGACATTCTGCAATGAAGCGGGGACTGTCTTGAATTGACCTATAAATTGACGATATCGCGACAGAGGGCCATCCAGTTCATTCAGGAGTTCTAATGCAGGCTTATACTTGACGCCAATTCGTCCGGCAGGCAGAGCGACTTTGCTTTGCCCTCTCCTAATAAGGTAGGCATATCGCTCAAAAGCATCAATGCCCCTGTCCACACCGAGGGTTCCTGCTGCCCGTGAAAACTCCAGCCCTGTCCGGGCTATTTTTCTTCCCAGGGTTGATCGGCCCTCCCCAAAAAGATATTTTACTTCGGAGTAGCGTGCCGGTTTTGACCATATGGGGAGCCATGTTTCATATTGGCCAGTTTCTCCAATAGCACTCGATGAAAATCCAACAGGGGAATATCTAACAGTAAATGGTGCGGTGAAATAAGAACGGTCTTCTGTGGGATTGAGACGCACGATAGCCCCCGAGAGTGCCAGCGTTCCTTCCACAGTAAGTATAAAATCCCAGGGATTAATTTTAAAATCCTTGGTTTCAATTTCCATTCCCTGATTGAACCCGCCAGCCCGTCCCGGGTCATATTGGCCTATTTTGGCCGAATAGAGGCCTCTGGTTATTTTATTGAAAGCAGAAGACGAGAATAATTCTTTTATCAGTCCACTCTCTGCATCTATAAATAACTCAGCCACCCTTTGCATGAAATTATTACTAAATTCAAATCTTCCTTCGTTACCTCCGGTTCCAAGAACCGGATTGTAAGACGCCTGATCACTGGAATGCAAAACATAGACTGCATCGAGCCAATGAAGGCATATTTCCGGTAATCTTGAACGACAGACAGACAAAATTAATTTTTTGCTTTCTTTTCTAGTAATATCATTGCATGTAGTTCGGGCGTTTTTTATAGTCTTCCCCAATGCTTCTAGGGTTGCTTTGTCATGATTAGATTTCTGTTTTAAAAGGGATTCAATTTCCCCAAGGCTGATATCACTAAAGCTTCTGTTTTTGAAATGTTTAGCCTGAGATAGGCCCTTTTCTATGTCTTTTATCAAAGCCGCTAATTGATTTTTTTTATTGCCCGTCTGTAAAGTTTTGCTGGTGAACTGGATGGTCTGGATTAAATCTTCTACAGTATTGAACTTGGGTATTTCAGGCCAGGACCTTACT
>JAPLIX010000264.1:4797-5488 GCA_026388865.1 Pseudomonadota bacterium
GCAGAAGAAGTTCTCCATGTCTTCGCACGTTAAGGAGGTATGCAGGACAAAGTTTTCTGCCTCCCATGATCCCTTTGCTTGAAAGTCCTTTTGCTCGGCAACCAGCCGAAGGATTCCAAGCGCTTTCAGATAGCTTGCCAGAGGCGTTGTTCTGCAGCCAGAGAGAATATGTCTATGCATCGCTTTTCTCCAAAGCTTGACTTGCCCGCCAATCGGCAACGCGCAGCAGGGCCTCAAGGAAAGCTATCCTGAACGGCCCCAGCGTATTGTCATCGCGCAGAGCAATCATTCTGCCCAGCCAGCTTGGCCCACTCTGGCCTTCACCGAATTCCATGCATGAGAGGTCAAGCACTGTCTCGAGCAGGGTCGTGCCGCAGCCAAGATCAGCAACAGGAAGAATATCCCCATCCCATATGCCCCTCGCAAATTTTATGCTCGGGTCTCCGGGAGCCTTTTCATGGGGGAGGGAACGGATAGAGAGCCTGACTTTCCCGTGATGAGCGGCAGCGAGATATGCTGCGAGATCAGGGAGTCCGTGCTTGAGCATTGCCAGAGCTGAGGCCAACTCATGTCTGAACCCCTTCCTGCTGTAAAAAATGCTGTTCCTGTTTGCCTTGGCCCAGATTACGGATTTGTCTGCAGCAGGCGGGTCGCCAAGGAGTGCAGATTGAAAAACACTATGCGCTTTGCC
>JAPLIX010000452.1 GCA_026388865.1 Pseudomonadota bacterium
GTCCGAGGCAATGTCCAGCGGCGCGACAGCTCTCTTTGGGGAAAAATATGGCGCCGAGGTCCGGGTTATACGCATTGCCGACTACAGCAGGGAGCTGTGCGGGGGCACGCATACCGCGAGCACCGGAGAGATAGGACTCTTTAAAATAGTGAGTGAGGCAGGAGTTGCTGCCGGCGTCAGGCGTATCGAAGCGCTCACCGGAAGAGAAGCCTATAATTATATTAAGCGGCAGGATGACCTGCTCCGGGATTTGACCCAGCTGTTAAAAACCGAGCGGGAGAGCATTCTCACAAAGGTCGAGCGCATGCTCCTAGAACAGAGGGACCGGGAAAAAGAACTCAATGCGCTCAAAAGCCAACTCATTGCCCGGGAGACCGGCAGTGTCCTGGATACCGCGCGTGATCTGTACGGGGTCAGGGTCCTGGTGACAGAAGTTCCCGGTCAGGACATGAAAGCGCTTCGGGAATATGGGGATACCATAAAGGAGCAGCTGAAATCGGGTGTTATTGTTTTAGGGTCAGCTTTTCAGGGGAACGCTCACATCATTTCCATGGTGACCAGGGATAATGCAAAACGTTTTTCAGCTAAAAAAATTATTGAAACTATTGCACCGATCATAGAAGGCAGGGGCGGGGGCAAAGACGAGATGGCTCAGGCCGGAGGCAAGAATACCCGGAAGCTCGCAGAAGCCCTGGAGAAAGCCCGGTCTGTTATTGAGGAGATGGGGAAGTGACGGGGGACTGGGAAATGCTGAATGCGGAGTGCGGAATTCGGAATGGTAAAAAAGTGTAGCAGCGCCCCGCTAGAAAAAGAGGAATTTCTTTTTTGCTGTTTTCAGGGGTTGTTTTTCCGCTTCTTCCTGCATGCTCTTTTTGATTTCTTTTTTTGGTGAGGGGGCGGCCAGAAGCACTTTGGCCTGTGCAGCATAGGGGCTTTCGGGATATTTCCTGATAAGGTACTGCAGAAATTTTACGCCCCGCTGCTTGTTTTCGGACAGGAAGTTTGCCTGGGCGATAGAAAAGATAACCCGGTCCCGGGGAATAGAAGTGGGATAGTCTTTGAGGATGGTATTGAAGCGGTTGATAGCGCCGGTATAGTTTTTATACTGCACATAAAACTGCCCGATAAAAAACTCGTGCTCTGCCATGATCCGTTTTGCTTCACTCAGTTTAAACAGGGCTTTGCCGGTATAGGGGCTGGCAGGATAGAGCTCAAGGAGCTGCTGGAATTGGTCTGCCGCGGCCCTGGCATAGGTAGGGTCCCGGTCAAGGGTTAAAATCTGGCTGTAGTAGCACAGGCCGATCATATAGATGCTGTAGGGTACGCTTTTATTGTTGGGATGGAGGCGCCGGAAATTTTCAAAAGAATGAATGGCTTCGATATATTCTTCTTTGTAATAGTGGGCATCCCCAATGCGGAGTTCCGCTATTATTGCATAGGGGCTCAACGGAAATTTTTCTTTTAACTCTTCAAAAGCAGGTATTGCATCAAAATAATTTCTGGCATTAAACTGAGTAATGGCGCGGTGGTAGTATTCCTCATCCGTTTTTAACGGTTTTTTGTCTGGAGCAGTAGCACAGGCCCAGATGCAGGTTACCAGCACTATACAGAAAAATCGCTTTAGCACGTGTCTCTTCATTTCGATAATTAGGGTATCGAGGGGATATTTTCTTTGAGTTTATCGCGGTTTCGGCATGCGCCGCGCTTTGATTGTTGCGCGCTATACTGCCATGAACAATAGTGATTGTCAATCAATAACCAGATCAGGACATTCCCCAAAATTAAGGCATAGAAAACCAACAAACGGCATGACCGCAGTGAAAGGATAGGATAGAGCAGTGGAGCACGAGCGCATGGGGGTTTTTAACGCCACCACAATATTCTTAGTGGCTTGTGTCACGACCCCGGCGGCGTTCGTATCATGCACAGGGCAGGCAGATTCCAGAGCCTTCGACGCAGGGGAATGCCATGGGGTCTGGCAGGAGAGAATTCGTCCCGAAGGGTTTCGGGATTGTGGCTAAAAAACCTCCCTGCTCTCTAGTAATGTCAGCAAAAATCCCCGTGCGCTCTAGTAATGACAGCTATATAAATTTTGGGGAAAGTCCTGATAACCAGATCAATAACCAGATGGGCAGATTCATGGATACCTTAGCAATTATACTGCTTGCTGCAGGCAAGGGAACCAGGATGAAATCAGATACCGCGAAGGTCCTGCATCCGGTAGCCGGGCGGCCCATGCTCTTCTATCCTCTGAAGACCGCGCAGGCATTCTCGCCGCAGAAGCTGGTGGTCGTGGTAGGGCATCAGGCCGGCCAGGTAGAACAGGTGTTCAGCAATGAGGACCTGTTCTTTGTCCGCCAGGAGCAGCAGCTTGGCTCAGGACACGCCGTTGCTGTCACCGAGGAGACGCTGCGGGGTTTTGCCGGGACCGTGCTCATTATGTGTGGCGATGTGCCGCTCATCAGAGTGGAAACCATTAAGCGGTTTTTGAACGAACACCGGCAATGTGATGCAACCGTGAGCGTATTAACGGTAAACCTTCAGGATCCTGCAGGGTACGGGAGAGTGGTGCGGGATGCCGCGGGTACGATACAGAGAATTGTTGAACACCGGGATGCAACCGGGGAACAGCGCAGGATTCGGGAAATAAACACCGGCATTTACTGCTGCCAAGCCTCGTTTCTCTATGCAGCCCTGAAAAACATTGAAAAAAATAATGACCAGGGTGAATATTATCTTCCTGATATTATTCACCTGGCAGTCAAAGAGGGTAAGCATGCCCTGGCAGTGCTGACCGAGGACTTTCAGGAAGTTACGGGGATAAACGACCGCATTGACCTGGCTGAAGCGGAACGGGTCATGCGGGAGCGTATTCTGAAGCAGCACCTGCAGGACGGGGTAACGATTATTGACCCTGCCTCGACGTATATAGATTACGGGGTTACCATCGGACCGGACACCGTGATCTATCCGAACGCAAGCATCAGAGGGAAATCGGCCATCGGCAGCAACTGTACGGTTGATGTAAACTGCACGATAATAGATTCTATAATCGGCAACCGTGTGTATATCAAGCCGTCATGTGTGATAGACGCGAGCCGTATCGGTGACAGCGTGTCGCTAGGCCCTTTTGCCCATCTGCGGCCCCAGACCGTGGTTGAAGAAGGGGGCCGGATTGGAAATTTTGTGGAAGTTAAAAAATCCCGTATCGGCAGGGGCTCCAAGGCAAACCATCTGAGCTATATTGGCGATGCCACCATCGGCGAAGGGGTAAACATCGGGGCCGGCACCATTACCTGCAATTATGACGGAAAAACAAAACACCCGACGGTTATTAAAGACCATGTTTTTGTGGGCAGCAATACCTCGCTGGTGGCGCCGGTAACAATAGGCGAGGGAGCTGTTATCGGTGCTGGTTCTACTATTACCAAAGATGTACCGGGCGGTTCACTTGCCGTAGGGCGGACGCGCCAGACCAATTATGAACACTGGTATCCGGTCAGCCGGAAAAAACGGGAAGGCGGTGCCCCCGATAAAGGGCAGAGCTGAACTCATTAACTGCAATCAGCATTCAGGGTCAGGTTTACGCTGATTGCTGAAGCATGGACGAGGATCTTATACATGTGTGGAATAGTCGGCTACATTGGCAAAAGAAATACCTGCTCAGTTCTTCTGGAAGGGCTCAAACGGCTTGAGTATAGAGGCTATGACTCAGCAGGGGTTGCTATTTTCCATGAAGGTAAAATTGTGGTGCGCCGCTGTCAGGGCAAGCTCTGCAATCTGGAAAACAGTCTCTGCAATACCACCTTTGACGGGGGCGTCGGTATCGGGCACACGCGCTGGGCAACCCATGGCCGGCCATCCGAAGAAAATGCCCATCCGCACTTTTACCAGGGCGTAGCGGTAGTGCATAACGGCATCATAGAAAATTACCTGGAGCTGAAAAAGATGCTCCGGGGCGAAGGGCATGAGTTTCAGTCCGAGACCGACAGCGAGGTGCTGTCACACCTGTTTGCCCGGTTTTTTGCCCAGGGATGCTCATTTGAAGAGTCGGTGCACAAGGGGCTGGCACTGGTGCGGGGATCATATGCAATCGCCGTCATGAACGAGGATGATCCCTCACAGTTCATTGCCGCACGCAATGAAAGCCCTCTGGTGCTCGGGCTGGGGGATGGAGAAAATTTTATCGCCTCCGATGTCCCGGCCATCCTACCCTACACGCGGAAGATGATTTTCCTTGAGGACGGCGATATCGCTGTCGTGAATAATTGTGCCGTAGAGATAACCGCGCTGTCCGGCGAGGCGGTGCAGCGGGCCCACCGGGTGATTACCTGGGATCCGATCATGGCTGAAAAGGGCGGCTATAAGCACTTCATGCAGAAAGAAATTTTTGAACAGCCCCGGGCTATCATAGACACCCTGCGCGGCCGCATTTCTGAGGACACCTGTGATATTTATCTGAACGGGTTTGAAGCGCATGCTGCAGCGCTGAAAAATATTGAGCGCATCTATTGTGTTGCCTGCGGCACGTCATATTATGCCGGCCTGGTTGGCAAATTCATGCTTGAGGAAATCAGCCGTATTCCGGTTGAGGTGGATCTGGGATCGGAATTTCGCTATCGTGACCCGCTCGTAGACGAGCGCTCCCTTATCATTCTCATTTCCCAGTCCGGTGAAACCGCAGATACGCTCGCCGCCATGCGTGAGGGGAAGGGCAAGGGCGCCAAGACCCTGGCAATCTGTAACGCGGTGGAGAGCAGTCTGGCGCGTGACAGCGACAGTGTATTATATACGCATGCAGGACCGGAAATCGGCGTTGCCTCAACCAAGGCCTTTACCAGTCAGGTGACCGCTCTGTTTCTGGTAGCGCTTTTTTTAGGCAAGATGCGGGGAACACTCCCTGATGAGCGGGCATGCCAGTTAATTCAGGACCTGGTGCGCCTGCCGCGTCTGATGGAAAAAGTGTTAACCCTTGATAGTGAAATAGAAAAGATCGCGCAGGTCTATGCTGACGCGCACAATTTTCTATATCTCGGCCGCGGGATCAACTATCCGATTGCTCTTGAGGGAGCTCTGAAACTGAAAGAGATCTCCTATATCCACGCCGAAGGCTACCCTGCCGGCGAAATGAAACACGGCCCCATTGCCTTAATTGATGAGGAAATGCCGGTAGTGGTGGTAGCGCCGAAAGGTGCCACCTACGAGAAGATAATGAGCAATATTGAGGAAGTAAAAGCCCGCCAGGGCAGAACCATTGCCCTGGCCACCGAAGGAGATGCCGAAATCGGCAAAAAGGTCAACCACAGCCTGTTTGTTCCGGAAACAAACCCGCTTCTTACCCCCATCCTGATGGTCAGTCCGCTACAGCTGTTTGCCTACCATGTGGCAGTGATCAAGGGAACAGATGTAGATCAGCCGAGAAACCTTGCCAAAAGCGTCACCGTAGAGTAATATTCTGGGACGCTGATTAACGCAGATTGTCCGGATGGCGCTCCTGCAGTGGAGCGCTTTTCAAGCCGGCACATGATTTTCAATCTGCGGCAATCAGGAAAAGTTCGCCCCCCCATTATAAGGAACCATATATATATGCCCCCATTTACCGGCAACCTGCGCGCAACCACCATCGGCAGCCTTCCTCTGACCGATGCACAGGAAGCGACCGATCTCGTGTTCAACTACACACCTCTTCTTCCATCCTGGGTACAGCTTCCCAAACATCCCGGGGAGGGCATGCTTGAGCAGTACAATGAGGGGCTGCCGGGGATAAAAGACGCGGGTGGCCGCATCCACATTGATACTGACGATCCCGGTTTTGAACAGGCGCTGCTGCACTTTTATGAGCAGTACCTGGGGGCTGTTGAAGGGCATGCGAATGAAAGCCTGGAGCGCTTTGCCATTTCCCGGAATCGCGCGCGCGGTTTTTTTTCTTTTATCGAGCGGCTCAGCACCCGCAAACCGGAAGCACTTGACACGGTTAAGGGGCAGATTACCGGGCCCTTTACTCTGGCAACCGGCCTTAAAGACCGGGAGGGAAAGTATGCCTATTATAATCCCCAGTTGCGGGATGTCATCGTAAAACTCCTGAGCCTTAAGGCAAAATGGCAGATTAAAAAATTGCAGCGCTGCAATGTCTCGGTGCTGATGTTCATGGACGAGCCGTAGCTGGTGGGGTTCGGCTCTTCAGCCTACATGGGA
>JAPLIX010000465.1:0-882 GCA_026388865.1 Pseudomonadota bacterium
TAAATCTCGAAGGCGGAGAGAAGATAGCTGCTGATATGGTGCTTGTTTCCGCTGGCGTGCGGCCGGAAGTGACGCTGGCAAAGTCACTCGGCCTTGAGATCGACAAGGGCGTCAAGGTGGATGATACCATGAAGACCGGGATTGACAATATTTACGCTGCCGGAGATCTCATTGAGCACCGCGGCCGTTTTTACGGCATCTGGCCGGCATCAATGGAACAGGGCAGAGTAGCCGGATTGAGCATGGCTGGAAAAGAAGCAACATACGAAGGCACGGTGTTGGCCAACAGCCTCAAGGTGGTGGGAATCGACCTGGTGGCTGCCGGCGAAATCGATACCGAAGGAAAGTTTGAAGCAGTCGTGATAAGGGATGAAGTCGGGAATATGTACCGGAAGGTAGTGCTTCAGGACAATAAAATTATCGGGACGATACTGTTCGGAAATATCAATGGCAGCGACGCTATTCAGCAGGCAATCAAAACGAAAAAAGACGTGTCCGCATTTAAGCAGGAGATTGCCAAAGAGAACTTTGATTTCAACCGTTTAAAATAATATGCCGCGCAGGGCAATGACAGAGAAGAATAAAGGTATCGGTGACCGGTACCAGGAAGAGACAAAATATACCCGGGACAGTATGTCCGGAGGTTTCCTTGAATGGGACAGCATGCCGGAGCCGTTTAAGCAGTACCCTGATGCCCGGCAGAAGATTAAACTTCCCGCCCCGGTTAAAGACGGCGGGATGGGTTTATGGCAGACCCTTTGCAAACGGCGCTCGCAGCGGGATTTCAGTGCATCCCCGCTTTCCCTGCAGGATCTCTCGCAGCTTATCTTTGCCTCCCAGGGCGTCACCGCACAGGCCGGCGAATACCTGCTGCGAACCTCA
>JAPLIX010000465.1:957-7498 GCA_026388865.1 Pseudomonadota bacterium
ATCCCATAGAGACGTATCTTGCGGTTAATCGTGTGGAGAACCTCGCCCCCGGCCTGTACCATTTTAATATAACAAAGTATTCTCTTGAACTCCTGAAGGAAGGCGATGAATCACCTGCGCTGTGCCGGGCCGGGCTTGGACAGACCATGGTTATGGAAAGCGCGGCCATCTTCATCTGGACCGCAATGGTCGCGCGCTCCAAGTGGAAGTACCGGGAGCGGGCATACCGCTACATCTATATGGATGCGGGACATATTGGCGAGAACCTGTACCTGGCGGCTGTGGCACTGAACCTGGGGTGCTGCACGATAGGCGCTTTTTATGATGATGAGGTGAATGCCATTATCGGTGTTGACGGGGTCAATGAGACCGCGGTATATATGGGGGCAGTTGGCCGGTGTGACTGAACAATGAGAACCGTAACCGGCAACAAAGATTGCCAATGTATTCTAAAAAACATACTATACAAATCTGGAACTCATAAAATCAGTCGATTTATTGTTTTTTCTCCTCGTGAGTTCCTGAGTTCCGGATTGAATAAATGAATGTACATTATATGCTGTGTTTTCTGTTTTAAATTAGCAATCATTAAAAAGGAGGAAGATAATGGCTGATACAATAAAAAATTTAGAGGCGGCATTTGCCGGAGAATCCCAGGCAAACCGGAAATATCTTGCTTTTGCCAAGAAGGCTGATGCGGAAGGCCAGCAGGGTATTGCGCGGCTTTTCAGGGCAGCAGCAGCTGCAGAGACCGTGCACGCGCACAACCATTTCAACGTGCTCAAGGGAGTCAGCACCACCCTGGACAATCTCAAGGCAGCCTATGATGGCGAGCACCATGAGTTTACCGCAATGTATCCGGAATTTTTAGAGATTGCCAAAAAGGAAAACAACCGGGAAGCACTACAGTCCTTTTACTGGGCCAATGAAGTTGAAAAGGTGCACGGCGCGCTTTACCAGAAGGCGGTAGACAGCTTACAAGCCGGTAAAGACATTGCGGCGAAGGCCTTTTATGTCTGCGACCGCTGCGGCTATACCATTGAAGACGGCGCTCCGGATACCTGCCCGGTGTGCGGCGCAGGGAAAGAGCTGTTTAAGAAGATTGATTAAGGCGGCGGCAGCAGATTCTTTGCTCAGGACAGAGATTCACGGATGCGGCTGATGATGCTGCTCGATGAATGGTCCTTGGCATCACCGACGATGGCAATTTTGCCGCCATAGGAAAGTACCGTTTCTCGCTCAGGAACAGACTCTTTAGTGTAGTCTGTCCCTTTTGCGTGAATATGGGGCTTTAACTTCAGAAGCAGGCTGTCAACGGTTGGCTCGGAAAAAATGGTGAGCACATCCACGCACTCAAGGGCGGCAAGCACCTCAAGGCGCTCATTCTCAGGAATTAAGGGATAATTAATGCCCTTAATCTGGCGCAGTGACGCGTCGCTGTTAACAGCAACCACCAGCACATCTCCCAATTGCTTTGCATCCTGAAGGCTGCGGATATGCCCGACATGCAGTATATTAAACCCGCCATTGGTGAAGACAATTTTTTTGTGCTGCTTTTTAAGATTATCAACATGCTGTTGCAGCAGGGTTACGTCTTTAAATAATTTTCCGGCCATTGCAGATGCTCTCCTCGATACAGGCCATTACTTTTTTACCGGGCCCGCCGGCATCGCGCTGTTCAGCTCATCAGGGGTGAGCGTTGCCGTGCCCCGCTTCATAACGACAACGCTGGCACCAGCGTTTGACAGGTGCGCGGCTTCGAGAAAAGTCGCCCCGGCACCCAGCGCCAGTCCCATGATTGACGCTACGGTATCGCCGGCGCCGGTGACATCGGTGATCTCATCACTGCCGCAGATGGGGATATGGACCGGCTTTCTGCCTCGTTCAAACAGCGTCATCCCTTCGTTGCCCTGCGTGATAAGAACCGCTTTCGTGCCCAGGTTCTTCAGTAGTTTATTCCCTGCAGCGTTCAGCGTTTTTCTGTCCTTTATTTCAATGCCGGCGAGTTCTTCCGCCTCTGACTGATTGGGCGTCACTATGGTCACGCCCTTAAAATCGCGCATGCGATAGCGTGAATCCGCCACCACCGTCCTGGTGCGGGCAAACCCCCTGATAAAAGCGAGTATCTTCCCAGTAACAAAACCGTAGCCGTAATCAGACACAATCAGGGCATCAAGCTGCGGCGCAAGCCCGGCAAGATACGCGAGAAGTTTCCGTTCCTCGTCTGCGGAAAGCTGGCAGCGGGGCTCCTTGTCAATGCGGATGACCTGCTGTTTGGAGGTGTGGTCATCTCCTGCCATGATACGCGTTTTGGTAATCGTCTCGGTGGCGCTGCTCAGCAGCAGCCCTGCGGTCGACGGGCAATGGTCTGAAAAATAGTTAAATACTTCCACGCCAGCATCATCATTACCAAATATGCCCATAGGGTAAACCCGTACGCCGAGCTGGATGAGATTGTTCACCGTATTTGCCGCACCGCCGGGAATAACTTTCTGGTAATCGTGCCTGATGACGATAACCGGCGCTTCCCGCGAAAGACGGTACGGCTTGCCGTATATGTAGACATCAGCCGCCATATCGCCAATCACGCCGACGCGCGTTTTAGAAAAACGTTTAATAATTTCATTGAATCGTTTCATAAAAACCTTTAAGGGGTCGAGGATTCAAGGGTATCAGAATTAAACGTGCTTATTAACTCTGTCCTTTGAGTTTATACTTTTCTATCATTTCACGAGCGGCTGTCAAGACTTTCTGTGGCGTAATCAGCGTCATGCAGCAGTGATCGGTTGGACACGTTTTAAGGTGGCATGGCGCGCAGTCTGCATTCCCTCGAAGAATGACGGTTTTATCGAGCCCGTAATCAGTGTAGCGTGGATCGGTGGGCCCCATCAGGACGATAACCGGCTTGTTGAAGGCAACTCCAAAATGACGGGGGCCGGTATCATTAGTTACCAGCAGGGAACAGCGGCGGACAAGGGCCATCAGCCGGTCAAGGGGGAGTATCCCGCGGCCCATATCAACAGGTGGTTGCTTCATATTATTTCTGATACTTTGAGCGATATCCGCTTCACCGGGGCCAGGCACTATGAAAACGCGCGCTCTGTATTCACTGATAAGCGCGTCAGCCACCTCCGCGAAAGAGCTGTCCTTCCAGCACTTGGAAGAGCCAAAGGTTGCACCCGGTATAATAACGACAGTAAAATCATCATCTGCAATGCCCTGCTGCGCAAAAAAATTATTCACCCACTTCTCTGCTGAAGCTGAGGTCTTCAGTTCAACACGGCTGTCAGCAGCAGAGCAGCCGAGATTTTTTACCAGCTCCAGATACAGCCTGACCATGTTTACCGGTACTATTTTCCCCTGCTCTGTGAACGGCGCAACCTTTCGGGTAAGCATCCAGCCACGGGCATTCCGGTTGTAACCCACCCGTTCGGGAATCGCTGCTAAATAAAATACCAGCC
Organism: Pseudomonadota bacterium; assembly: GCA_026388865.1. Classification (GTDB taxonomy): domain Bacteria; phylum Desulfobacterota; class WTBG01; order CAIYCZ01; family CAIYCZ01; genus JAPLIX01. Next base: position 4,419 of record JAPLIX010000465.1, read on the forward strand.
CGGAGCTGAAGGAATGGGGCATGAGGATGCCCAGGTCGAACCGCTGTTTCCTTAGATGACTTATAAAAGAGATATAATTTATTAAGCCCCGGTCCCGTCCCTTGGGCTCATACTCGATAATCTCATCAACGAAGGGGAGGTGTTCTAGCACAGCCCTGAGAGCGGGCTTTACCATAACGCTGATATGCGCGCTGGTAAAGTGCTGCCGCAAGCTGCGCAGGGCCGGCGTGCACATCACCAGATCGCCCACCCAGTTCGGGCACCTGACTGCTATTTTCTGTGGCTGCGTCTCACGCATCTTCTTTCCAGTCGCTGTGTACTGCCATGAATGGATTGAAGCGAATTGCATAATGCTCAAGCCCGGCCGCAGAAAGCCGCGCTGAAGTCTCCTGATCAATAGTGAGGATGCTATCCTGCTCAGAGGCCCACGATTCCGCGGAAAGCTCCTCCATCTTCTGTAGCATGTTCCGGTATTCCTGCGCCGCGGGAAAGCGCGCGCGTGCATTTACCTGCCAGGGAAATATTTTCTGCAGCTTCTGAATCCAGAGGTTCTGCTCCGGGCCAAAGTTCAGGCATGACTCCTCGGTGAAATTGTTGAGGCTCACCATCCGGTTGAAATCAATAAACCCGCCCTGCCGGCTTATTTCATAGGCGGATGTGTGGGGAAACGGGAAAAAGATTGCCCAGCGGAAGCGGCCGGGCTGGATGTCTGCGAGAAGCTGCATGGTCTCCATGATATCTTCCCTGGTCTCATAAGGAAGTCCGAACATGACAAACGCTGAAGTGTGCAGGCCTGCGCCATGTGCCGTGGCGAATGCCTTACGGATGGTATCGTTTGACATGGCGCGGTTCATGACCTTTTTCCTGATACGTTCGCTGCCGCTTTCAATGCCGAACTTTATAATCCTGCAGCCCGCCTTCTTCAGGCAGCGGGCTATCTCCGGGGTAAATACCTGCACATGCGCGTTGGCAACAAACGGCAGAGATGTTACGTTCCGGTATGCAGCACAGAATTCTTTTACATAATACTCGTCAAAGGTAAAAAGATCGTCATCAAAGATGTACATGCGGATATTGCGGTAATGCTTCTGCAGGCAGACAATCTCGGTGATGACATCCTTCACCGGGTGGTGGCGGATGTAGTTAAGCTGCGCGGCAGGCACCTGCAAATCCGTTGTATAGCGCTCAACGATCTGGTGGTTGAAGCAGTAGGTACACCTGAAGGGGCAGCCGCGCGACGCCATGATGCCCACCCAGCCGTCTTTTGCATCAATCATCTTCTGGAAATCAAAGATCGCGTAATCCTTAGCAGGCAGCGTCTCAAGAGCAGGGAAGGGGCTCACCGGGTTTTTTATGATAGCAGCACCTTTTCTCTGCCAGGTATTCGGCGTGGAGGACGGATCCTGCTTGATTGAGAGTGCTCTGACATACTCCCGCAGGGCGTATTCACTTTCACCGATAAAGACAGCATCAAAAAGACCGGTTTCCATGACCTCTTCAGGTGCCATGGTCACATGGATTCCGCCGCAGACAAGCGGTATCTGAAAATGCTTTTTAATCTCTGCTGCGATCTTCAGCGCGTACTGGAACTGGTTAGTGACTGCGGAAAAAGCTATGAGGTCAGGATTGAAGGCCCTGATATCATTCATGATCCTCGGCACATCAAGCGGATAGCCCAGCTTTTCGTTAATATTGAGAAGTGCTGTGTTATGGCCATCCTGCTTGAGCACTGCGGAAAGAAACGCAACGCCATAGTTGAATCCTATCTGGGCATAAAGATTGGGATATATGAAAAGAATCTTCATAATAAATATAATTAACCATCCGTATTGATTGAAAAAGAATCTAAAAATATGTTGTCACAATCAACACGAATAGACAAGATAAATGTGCCTTGACTCGTGCCTGTTACAAAAGCCGAAAACAGCTTTGCAGCGCATTAATAGAGGGGGAAATCGGACTGGTTAAGCTGCAATACGTTCCAGATAAAGAGAGTATTATGACGGGGAAAAGCAGACTCTTGGTTATGCACGAAAGGCAATGCTAGCGGATCTGTTTCTGTGCAGGCAGTGTTACCACCAGCGTTACGCCGCGCTCCGGGTTGCTTGTAACAGTGATTTCACCACCATGCGCTTCGACTATTCCTTTACAGATATGGAGGCCCAGGCCGCTTCCCCGTGAAGCTCCTGAGCGTGATTTATCACCCTGATAAAAGCGGTTAAAAATATTGGGGATATCTGCATCAGTGATGCCGATGCCGGTGTCCTTGACACGAAACTGCACTGCGCTGTTGTCCGCGGCAAGGGAAAGTGCGACCGAGCCACCCTCCAGGGTAAATTTGATGGCATTGTCGATAAGATTGCTGAAGAGCTGATGCATCCTAGTCTTATCGCAGGGCAGCACCACATCGTCACACTGTTCAATAGAGAATTGCAGCTTTTTTTCCTGCGCCATAGGCAGGAAAAAGTCATGCAGGTCACGCACGATCTCCCCGAGGTTGAGATATGTCAGCTCAAGGTCCATCTTTTTTTCATCAAGGCGGGAGATGAGCAGCAGGTCATTTACCATTTTGATGAGAAAATTTATGCGCTCCAGCGACTCGGCGATGGCTTCACGGTATTCTTCATCACCTCGTTTCTGCGAAAGTGCTACCTCCAATTCTCCCTTCAGGACAAACAGCGGGGTCCGCAGCTCGTGGGAAACGTCCGCGGTGAACTGCTTGACTTCGCGCACTGCCTGCTCAAGGCGGTCAATCATGAGATTAATAGTAATAATAAGATGCTGCAGCTCATCGCTCACATCGGGAACAGGAAGACGCTCCTGCAGGTTCTGCGAGGTGATGCGATTTGTTACCGTGACAATGTTGCTCACGATTTCTCGATACTGTTTCAACGCATACAACCCCCAGCCGACATTCAGCAGGAGCAGCACCGGTATAACAAATAAAATATTTTCCAGCAAATTGCGCAGGGTTAATTTAATGCGCTCAATGTCCACTGCCATTTGAATGCTGTATTTTGCGCCATTGGGCAGGCTGAATTTTCTTTTGTAATGGCGGAATGGGTGCGCGCTGCCAAACA
>JAPLIX010000482.1 GCA_026388865.1 Pseudomonadota bacterium
TGAGGGAATCAACAACAAGATAAAAAGACTCAAACGAATGGCGTATGGCTATCGTGATGTGAAATACTTTTTACTGAAAATTCATCAGCACTGTGGACTGTTGAATCCACGTCTTTCAACTTAAACACGAATGAACCAAAAATTAATTTAATTCAATGAAAGGGAGGGAAAAAGTATGCCCGAGATACTGACCCCAAAAGAAGTCGCAAATTATCTTAAAATGTCTGTGTTAACCGTTTACAAGCATGCAAAGGAAGGGGTTATTCCAGGCTTTAGAGTGGGGAATTCCTGGCGCTTTGATAAAACCAAAATAGACGAACTGTTGATTGGTTCTCAAGTAAAAGAGGATTTAGCAGGACTGAGAAGCGCAACCATGAGACAGCAGTAAAAACCGCCTCTTCCGGGCAAGAAACCAGCACCTGCAAGCGGACCCGGTTTCTACCGGGGGAAGCGTATCCTCTGAAGCGTTACCGTGTTCAGGGCACAGACCTGGCCCTCAGCGGGAAACCCGGAACACAGCGTCAAGAAGCTGCCGTTATATGTGACGGTATCTGCAACGCATGTGATAATTTATCTCTATATAAGAGAGCCTTGCCCGACAACGGACAAAAACAGGATTCAAAGGAAGGATAGAAATGGCTCAACTAAGCAAAACAGCCCCAATAAGTGATGAAGAAATAAGAGAGGATATCTGCAGCACCCTAAGAATGTGGGATCAGTTTAATAAAATGGAAAAAGAAAAACAGGATAGCCTGGTTGAATACTTGTTTGAATCATATGGGCATCTGTATCGTGCAGATAATATAAGGATTGAAAAGACCCAATAAAGGCTGCAGGCAACAGCAGCGCAGGGGGGCACAATTTAAATTAATATATGCGGACTGTCTTTTACAGTAATACCCCGCATAGGGCAGCATTGATAATCAAGGGCAGGTTAAAGGTAAAGGGCAGAGGCCAACACAGGCTTTTGCCTTTTTTTGTGCAAAAAGGATGCGCAAAAAACTGGTATTAATAGAGTGCACATAGTATACAGCATATAGCAGCCGACGCATAGAGAATTTCAACAAAAACAGACAATGATAATAGCCAATGATAGAAAAAGGACCGCATTATTTGTTACCTCAGGGAGAGTGGAATTCCCTGCTTAAAACGGGAGCTGCGGCCATAAATGTCTCCCTGTCTGAAGAGCAGGCGGAATTTTTTTTTCTTTATTGGAGAGAACTACAGGAGTGGAACAGCCACACTAATATTACTGCTATTAGCAGCCTCAGGGACACTATCATTAAACATTTTTTAGATTCTTTAAGCGTTATAGGGAGCATTCCCTGTTCCGGCCGCCTGGCTGATATAGGTTCTGGAGGCGGGTTTCCCGGAATCCCGATTGCGATAGTAAAGCCAGCTCTCAAGGTGGTCCTTATTGAGGCAGCGCGTAAAAAGGCAAATTTTTTGCGTCAGGTGGTGCGCGTTCTCGGCCTAAAGACGGCCGAGGTTTATCATGGGCGTGCTGAAACACTGAGCTTTCGCGAACGATTTGAGTGTATTGTGAGCAGAGCATTCTCAAGCATAGAGACGTTTTTAAAGATAAGCACGCCATTGCTTGCCGATGATGGGATTATTATTGCCATGAAGGGAAAAGACACAGAACAGGAATTAAAGGAGGCAGAACAGGAAATCAAAAAGGCGCAGCTCATAATAGCAGAAGAAAGACATTTTGTGCTGCCCTTTCGCGGTGGCACACGCACCATTATAGTGTTTAAACGAAATGTTTCACGTGAAACATTGGCATAAAAATGCAGTGTTTTTATTTTGCAAAGACAGCGCTTTTATGATATGGTAACGCGAGTTTTGAGCACATTTTAGCTTAATTTTTAGATCATTTACCGAAAAATACCCATAAAATTCAATGAGCGGCAAAGTAATCTGTGTAGCAAACCAAAAAGGAGGAGTGGGAAAGACCACTACGGCCATCAATTTGGGCACCTCTCTGGCACTAAAGGGCAAACACATTCTCCTCCTTGATATTGATCCCCAGGGCAATGCGGGCAGCGGCATAGGCTGCGGGAGAGAACAAATAAAGGAGAATATCTACCAGGTGCTGGTGCTGGAAAAGGATGTGGAATCCGTAATCCAGCAGACAGCGGTTTCCAACCTTGACTTTATCGGTTCCACCATTGATCTGATTGGAGCAGAAATTGAACTGGTAAATATGCCCATGCGTGAAAGCAGGCTACGCAAATCCCTGGAACAGATAAGGAATAAATATGATTTTATCATAATTGATTGCCCTCCCTCCCTGGGTTTGTTAACCGTAAATTCCCTCACGGCTGCCGATTCTGTACTGATTCCACTACAGTGTGAGTATTATGCACTCGAAGGCCTCAGCCAGCTATTAACGACCATCAGGCTTATAAAGAGCAGCCTAAATCCCCAGCTTGCTATTGAAGGTATCCTGCTGACCATGTTTGACAAGCGCAACAGCCTGTCCCATCAGGTGGCGAATGAAATACACGAGCATTTTTACACCAAGGTATTCAGGGTAATAATTCCCCGGAACGTGCGTCTCGCAGAAGCACCCAGCCATGGAAAGCCGGTTTATTTCTATGATAAAACATCCCCCGGTGCGCAGACGTATCTGGAGCTGGCAAACTGTATTATCCACAACGAGAGGAATTAACATGGTGCAGAGAAAAGCCCTGGGAAGGGGACTGGAAGCCCTAATTCCCGGTATGAGCGAAGGTGGCTCCGGAAAGCCCGAAGGGCTGCTGCTGGTTGCACTTGATGAAATACATCCCAATCCGCTTCAGCCGCGGCGGACCTTTGACCAGGGAAAAATTGCAGAACTGGCCAATTCCATACGGGAAAACGGCATCATTCAGCCCCTGTTGGTTAAAAAAGGGGTCGACGGTTTTGAGCTTATAGCCGGTGAGCGGCGCTGGCGAGCGGCCCAAAAAGCAGGTCTTGATAAGGTTCCGGTAATAGTAAAAGAAGTCGAAGAAAAGCATCGCCTGGAGCTTTCACTCATAGAAAATATCCAGCGAGAAGATCTCAATGTTATGGAAGAGGCCGAGGCCTATCAAAAGCTGATAGAGCAGTTTGGCTATACCCAGGAGGAAATCGGTAAGCGGGTCGGTAAAAGCAGAACCAGTATTACTAATACGCTGCGCCTCATTAAGCTGAACAAAAAAATCAAAGATGATTTGATTCAGAACAAAATCAACATGGGACACGCCAGGGCCTATCTGGGGCTTGATTCAGCCGCCCAGCAACTGGAGGCCCATGCCCGCGTGCTCAAGGGAAACCTCTCTGTCAGGCAAACAGAAAATCTTGTCAAACGGATGAAACGCGGGGTTAAAGAACGGCCCACCGGGAAACAGGGTCATCAGCATGAGTTCGTCCTTGCAGAATTGCGCAAGCGACTGGGTACAAAGGTAGCTATAACCACCCGGGGAAAAGGCGGGAAACTCATAATTGAATTTTATTCTCCAGATGAGCTTGACAGGATTTTTGAGCTTATACGGGGACAATAGAGGACAAGGGAGGGTAAGGCGGATTGAATAATAACTCAGAAGAAACCATGAAGGCAGCCTCAGACCTTTATACGGCGGACAGCATTAAGGTTTTAGAGGGCTTTGAAGCGGTGCGCAAGCGGCCCGCCATGTATATTGGCAGCACTGACTCACGGGGGTTGCACCACCTGGTGTTTGAGGTGGTGGACAACAGTATTGACGAGGCGCTGGCCGGATTCTGTGACCGGATTGAAGTTATTATTCATCTGGATAACAGCGTGACGGTCATCGATAATGGACGCGGCATCCCCGTTGATATGCATCCCACAGAAAAGCGCTCAGCTGCCGAAGTTGTAATGACTACGCTGCACGCAGGAGGCAAGTTTGACCATAACACCTATAAAGTTTCCGGAGGCCTTCACGGGGTGGGCGTTTCCGTGGTAAACGCCCTTTCCGAGCGCCTGGAGCTGGAAATCTGGCGTGACAAAAAAGTCTATTATCAGGCTTATGCGCGGGGAGAAGCCCTGGCGGCGCTTGAAGTGGTGGGGAAGACCGCAAAGGCCGGCACTAAAGTAGTGTTTACGCCGGATACCACCATTTTTGAAACAGCTGATTTTAGTTTCGACATTCTTTCAAACCGCCTGCGGGAGCTGGCCTTTCTTAATAAAGGGATCTTGATCAGTATTGAAGATGAACGGACTGAAAAGAAACACGAATTTCAATATAAAGGGGGGATAAGTTCTTTTGTCGAGTATCTCAATAAAAATAAGGCAACCCTGTATCCTAAACCCATCTATATTATCGGGGAAAAAGATAACATAGTGGTAGAGCTCTCCCTGCAGCATAATGACGGATATGCGGAAAATATTTTTACCTTTGCCAATAATATTAACACCCAGGAGGGCGGTACGCACCTCATCGGGTTTAAATCGGCACTGACCAGAACGGTAAATGCCTATGCAGCCAATTCCCGCCTCATGAAGAGTTTCAAGGGCACGCTCGATGGAGATGATATCAGAGAAGGGCTTACCGCAGTGGTGAGCACTAAAATACCAGATCCGCAGTTTGAAGGGCAGACCAAAACAAAACTGGGCAACAGTGAAGTAAAGGGCATTGTCGAAGCGCTGGTTAATGAAAAGCTGGGCGCATACCTTGAAGAGCACCCGGCAATAGCCAATAAAATTTTAGAAAAAGGAGTTGATGCTGCGCGGGCGCGCGAGGCAGCCCGGAAGGCAAAAGAGCTTACCAGAAGAAAATCAGCCTTGGATAGCGGCTCTCTCCCCGGAAAGCTCGCGGATTGCCAGGAGCGTGACCCGGCCTATTCTGAACTGTATCTGGTTGAGGGCGACTCCGCCGGGGGCTCTGCCAAGCAGGGGCGTGATAGAAAAAATCAGGCAATACTTCCGCTGCGGGGAAAAATCCTTAACGTGGAGAAAGCCCGTTATGACAAAATGCTGCAGAATGAAGAGATAAAAACTATCATTACTGCGCTGGGGACCAGCATCGGGAAAACAGATTTTAATATAGCCAAGCTGCGGTATCACCATATTGTCATCATGACCGATGCAGATGTTGATGGGTCACACATACGGACGCTTCTGCTGACCTTTTTCTACCGGCAAATGCCTGAATTGATAGAAAAGGGCTATCTCTATATTGCCCAGCCACCCCTGTTCCGGGTAAAAAGGGGAAAACAGAAACCCCGCTATATTGAAAACGAGACAGAAATGAATAATTATCTTCTGGAAAGCGGCGTGGAGGGCATAAAGGTCTATCCCCGGGAAGAGAATGGCGTTCTTGCCGGGCAAAAACTTGTGCAGCTCATGAAGAGGGCAATTCAGTTTGAAAACAATGTGGTAAAGCTTGAGAAACGGAGCCTTGACAAGAACATATTGAGTGCGCTGGTCTGTGACGGGAGCTACGACAAGGCAACGCTTAAGAATCAAAAACAGGTAGAAGCATTGATTAACATGTTTAAAACGCACAAAAGTTTTTTCTATCCGTTTAAACCTCCGGCAGAGTATGAGATTATAGAAGATGCGGAACATGACAGCTTTGCCATTAAATGCCGCATTAAAACAAACGGCAAAGAAAAAGAGATGATTATTAATTTTGAGCTTCTTGTTTCACCGGACCTGGAGGGCCTGAAAAAAATGGCTCAAGGACTTAAAAGTATTGGTAATCCTCCTTTTACCATAGAATCAGGCGGCAGCAATAAAACCGTTCAAACCCTTTCGGAGCTGTTGCACCACATTCTGGAACAGGGGCAAAAAGCCCAGGAAATACAGCGCTACAAGGGTCTTGGTGAAATGAATCCCGAACAGCTGTGGGAAACAACCATGAACCCGGAATCGAGAACCTTTCTCCAGGTGAAAGTTGAGGATGCGGTGGAGGCAGACGAAATTTTTACTATTCTTATGGGAGATCAGGTTGAGCCGCGCCGGGATTTTATTTATAAGAATGCATTACATGTAAAAAATCTTGATATATAAATTAATAATAAATATTTGAACTGCCCGGCATCCAGGCAGCACAACATTTTCTTTTCTATATGCAAAAAACTATATACTAATTGATATGCCATGAGCGTCATCATCGGCAGGGCCTTGCCAGATGTGCGGGATGGCCTCAAACCTGTGCAGCGCCGAATCCTGTATGCAATGGACGATATGGGGCTTCAGTGGAATAAACAGTATAAGAAATCAGCCAGACTCGTCGGAGATGTCATAGGTAAATATCATCCTCACGGCGATTCGGCAGTGTATGAGGCCACAGTGAGAATGGCACAGGATTTTTCCCTGAGAAATCCACTCGTGGACGGTCAGGGAAATTTTGGCTCCATGGACGGTGATCCGCCTGCTGCCATGCGCTATACCGAAATCAAGCTGGCGCGGATTGCATCGGAGATGCTTGCAGACATTGACAAGGAGACGGTCAACTTCACCGGCAACTATGACAACTCTCTTCAGGAGCCGGTCATCCTTCCGTCAAAAGTTCCCAATTTGCTGATCAACGGAAGCGCTGGCATTGCTGTTGGCATGGCAACCAATATTCCGCCGCACAACCTGGGAGAGGTTGTAGATGCCCTGGTTGCGCTCATAGACAATCCGGAGATATCAATCAGAGAGCTTATGAAGCTTCTGCCGGGGCCGGACTTTCCTACCGGCGGATTCGTGCACGGCAAAGAGGGATTGAAAGATGCCTATGAAACCGGAAGAGGTACCATTCAGCTCAGGGCTCGATCCTTTATTGAAAAGAGAAAAAAGGGAGACCGGGAAGATATTGTTATTTCTGAAATACCGTTTCAGGTAAACAAGGCTCGGCTCATTGAGCGGATTGCCGAGCTGGTGCAGGAGAAAAAGATAGAGGGAATCGCGGATGTGCGCGATGAGTCAGATCGTGATGGTGTGCGCATAGTGATTGAACTAAAAAAAGACGGGATTGGCAGCGTCATATTAAACCAGCTTTATAAATTGACCCCGATGCAGTCCTCGTTTGGGATAATGCTGCTTGCCATCGTTGACAATCAGCCGCAGATACTCACGCTCAAAGAAATGCTGGAACATTTTATAGAGTTCCGCAAAGAGATAATCACGCGCCGGACGCAGTTTGATTTGCGCAAGGCTGAAGAGCGCGCCCATATACTGGAAGGTTTAAAGATTGCCATTGACCATCTGGATGCAATCATAAAACTGATTCGCTCCTCCCAGTCTCCTGCTGAAGCGAAAGAACGGCTTATGCAGGAGTTTAAGCTCTCAGATGTCCAGGCGCAGGCAATCCTTGATATGCGTCTGCAGCGACTCACGGCGCTGGAGAGGGAAAAGATCAATGCGGAATACCTTGAAACCATTAAGCTTATGGAACAGCTCCGGCACATACTGGAAAGTGAGCGCCTGGTGCTGGAGATTATTGTCGACGAGCTCAAAGCGCTTAAAGAAAAATTTGGCGATGCACGCAGAACAGAGCTTATCGACAAGACCGAAGAGATACGCCTGGAAGATTTGATTGTCGAAGAACAAATGGTGGTCACGGTTTCCAACACCGGCTATATCAAGCGCAATGCCATCAGCCTGTACCGGACACAAGGCCGCGGCGGCAAGGGCGTGACCGGCATGACCACCAAAGAGGAGGATTTTGTAGAAACGCTGTTTGTGGCTTCGACGCACGATTACGTGCTCATATGTACTAATAGGGGTAAGGTATACTGGCTTAAGGTTTATGAAATACCCGAGGCAGGGAGGGCGGCCCGCGGTAAGGCAATTGTAAACCTGGTCAAGCTTTCTCCCGGGGAAAGCCCGGCGGCAATTTTACCGGTAAGCGGGTTTGAAGAAGGCAAATATGTGGTAATGGCCACCCAAAAAGGCGTGGTAAAGAAGACCGACCTGAGTGCCTACAGCCATCCGCGCGCAGATGGCATTATAGCAACCGTCATCGAACCGGGCGACAGTTTAATTGATGCTAAGCTCACCGACGGCAATAAGGAAATATTTCTCGGCACCAAGAATGGTCTTGCCATACGATTTAACGAGCAGGATGTGAGATCCATGGGCAGGGTTTCCCGCGGGGTGCGCGGCATGTCTCTGGCAAAGGATGACGAAGTGGTTGGCATGGAGATTTTAAGCGGTGATGCGACGATTCTCACCATCACCGAACATGGCTACGGAAAAAGAACCCGGAGTTCAGAATACCGGATACAGGGACGTGGTGGCAAGGGAATTATCACCATCAAGACCTCGGAACGCAATGGTGCTGTCGTTGGCATTAAACAGGTAACCAAC
>JAPLIX010000171.1:0-710 GCA_026388865.1 Pseudomonadota bacterium
TGGATATACCATAATTGTATCCCCTACCAATGAAGACGCTACTTACTATGCAAAAGCAAAAAGCGCTCATCTTATCAGGTTACTATCCCTTCTCTTAGGTGGATTGACGGTATACCTAACCTTTATGATTACCCTAAACTTTTTACCCGGAGAACCTATGATAGCAGCAATTGGTGCTCTATTAGTTGCCACCAATCCACAGTTTCTCCATCTTTCTGCTTCTGTTTCAAATGAATCCTTAAGCACAGCTCTTGCGACACTCTATCTCCTCATCTTGATTAATTATCTTGAATCACCAAGCAAACTTTTTTATCAAATAGTTTCGGGCATTGTGCTTGGATGCTGCCTGTTAACCAAAATATCAACCATCCTGTATATTCCGGTAACGGCAATTGCTCTTATATGGGGCAATTGGAGAAACTGGAAAAATCTGACAAGAAATTTTGTGATCATATTTCTAGTTGCAGCATTGGTATCTTTGTGGTGGTATTTGAAAAACCTGATCGTATATAACGATCTCATATTTACTAAAGCACTTAATGCTATACAGCCATGGTCAATGCGCAAAGAGCCGCTCTCTCTGGCCTCTGGCGCCCTCATAACAAAAATGACCTTTATATCTTTTTGGGGGTATTTTGGCGCGCAGCAAATCCCTGTCACGGCAATTCACCTGTCATTTTATGGATCACTCATGGTATTAGGCTGTGCCG
>JAPLIX010000171.1:780-4225 GCA_026388865.1 Pseudomonadota bacterium
TAATTACACCCATAGCCATTCTTACTGCCATAGGCTTAAGGATGCGCTTTCCGGCACGGTGGAGAAATTATGTCCTTATTTTCATCGGATGTCTTTTGATAGTGGCAAACCTTGACGTGCTGTTCAGGGTCCTCAGGCCAGCCTATGCTGAAACGTTATTAACCACAGGGGTTGATCAACCGCTGTTTTGCTGCCCGACTCCTGAACTAACTGAAAACACTACCGTTGGCCAGACATTTGTCTCGCCGGTGAATAATCTGTGTGCTGTGCGCGTCTTGTTTTCAAACGAAGCTAAACCGGCATGCGGTGAATTGCGGTTTGCTCTCAAAGAAGCCGATACTCCTCATAAGATTCTTCGGCAGATCACAGTTCCGATTGAAAAAATTGAGGATTTAAATAAATATTATTTTATATTTCCGCCACTCCGTAATTCTCAGGGCAGGCGCTACCAATTCTCCTTTAATATTCAGTCCAGGGATCCACACAGCGGAATTTCCCTTTGGTATGAGAATAAAGATTGCTATGATGATGGCACATTACTCATAAATGGAATCCCCCTTGAAGGCAGCCTGTACTTCACACTATATCATTTTACCGGGAGACATCCCGCAACAGAGTGGCAAGGGGAAAAAGAGACAGTTATTAACCAGGGCTGGTATATTACTATTCGCGAGCTGCAGCACTATGGCGAATTATCAAAGGATTTTAGGCTGAAGATCACAACGCACAAAAAAATGCTCCAGTTGGGAAAAGCCCTTGAGAGAAGAATGACCCCATCAAACAAGCAGGAATAAATGTCCCGCAATACAGTTGTTTTTATTATATTTTTAATAGTTATTTCTACCCCTTTTGCCCTGCTTGACTATGCCCACTTCCCTTATTCAGATGGCGCCGAGCACGGTGCAGCCGTGAGAGCACTGGCAGAGGATATGCTGCATCCTGGGGACCCCATTTTAAATGGAATAAATGGAGGATCTCCACGGTATGTGCCTTCCATTCTGGTGATGGCGCTCGTCATGAGACTATTCCCCGTAGACGTCCTTGTTATTTTAAAACTATTTCTCATCATCTATTTTACTCTTTTTCTTGTCTCAGTGGGCCTCTTCAGTAGTGAATATTTTAATGATAGCGGACAAGCACCCTGGTCAATTGCCTGCCTGTTATTTCTCTGGGGGCTTGGCTGGAATGGGGCTAATGCCTATATGTTTTCTGCAATTCTCTACACTGCTTATTATCCATCTGTGGTTTCCTTTTCTCTTGCATTTCTTGCCTTATATTTTCAGCTTCGTTTTTTGCGCAGTGAACGTAAAGCCTTTCTTGTCGGAGCACTTCTTTCAGGTGCATTCTCCTTTGTCAACCATCCTCTAACCGGAGCTTTTTTCTTAATTTGTTCTGGCCTAGTTTACCTGGAAAGGGAAGGATTGAGTAAAAAAGCTTTATTCTGCTATACCCTATCTATAATAACTGCCCTGTGCCTGACCGTTCTCTGGCCATACTATAATTTTCTTGCTTCGTTAATGACCGTTGCCTCTGGCGAGATGCAGAAAACCCTTGATTACATCTCTACCCGTCAATTCCTTTATTCGAAAGTGCTGTTGCGCTCAGGTGCTGCTCTTGCAGGCATTCCCATCGCAAGTTATTATCTTAGACGGCGACGTTATTTACTGTTATGGGGAGGGGTTTTGTTGTTTGGGCTCCTGTATCTATATGGGTTTTATGGCAACCTCAGCCTTGCTGAGCGCTGCATCTTTTTTGTGCTGTGCTTTTTGCAGATTGCAGTTTCCAGGCTATGCCGTGAATTGTCCGACACAAATGTCTGGAGAGCACAACGCGGAATTAATAAAGTTATATTTTACTCTCTAATCCTGCTTCTGGGGGGGGGGATAGCTACTCAGGCTGTTTTGACTTTCAAGGAATTTGTGTATCCTTCCTTTTCTTTTGCAGCAGGTTCGCCGTTTCCCCGCTATATAAATCCCAATGCAATGCACCATGAATTGAAGAAATATCTCAGGGATGGGGATGTGGTTTTGTCAGACGTCTACTCTTCATGGGCTGTTCCCGTATATACTGGGGCAAAAATTATTGCGCTTTTTCATACGGCGCCTCATGTGACAGATAATATACAACGAATTGCTGATGTTGAAGTTTTTTATAATGTCACAACACCAAATTCTGTGAGGAATGCAATTGTAAAGAAGTACGGTGTGACCCATATCTTTTTGCATTTTAAAATTGACGGAAGGCAACTTGATCCTATCTTGGAGGGGATGGGATATCACAAAGTTTTTCGTGCAAACGAATTTTGTATATTTTCCGTTCTTAAGTAATTGCTTTAGACCTGGTTTATTGATAGAATACTACTGACTCATTAGACAAGTAAAAAATGAACCAACTCTAATTGAAACTGTGGTACATTTTTTTTGTGGCAGGTCAATGAAAAAGCAGGATCGCAAGATGTTGGGGTAATCACTTTTCAATTGACAGTAAGCTTTGAATGGAACATTTGATGTCATGTCCATGAGAGGCTTCCTTGTGAAAGGGTTAGGTTATTGTATTCAGTATGTAATCCCTGCAGCTTTAATCAATCATAGTCTCTATCAAACGGTGATATATAAACTTGATACACTCTTAATAAAACTATGCATCTATAGCATGCAGACATATTTTGATGCGACTTTATGTCACCAAGCAACAAAAAGCGCCCCTTTATAATAATATCAATTTTCTTTATCTGCACCTATTTCCTTCTTTTCATTCCTCTAAATCTCAGAGGAACGAAGGACCCCAATATGCTTGCGATCTTTGATATCGATGAGTATGTGCAATTTCAGCATATAATCAGAATGACTACTCTGCAAGATTCTTTTTATAACAACATAAGTAGTGTCTTTGCCTACGGATGGTACTTCTACGGCTACCCTTTTTTTGTAGTATCAGGTTTAAGCATTCTTCCTGTGAGGATTTTTTCCTCATTCTTTAGCGGCCCTCACGCTATTCCCTACACAGGAGATATTATCCCAATTGATTACACCTGGGCATACATGCTCATCCTCAGACAGTTGAATCCCTTATTTTATGCTGTTTCTATTTTGCTGCTTGTGTATTTATGGAATGGGTTTAAATCTCCAGCCGCATCAGTTTTACTCACCATGTTTTTGGCTTCCCTGCCAAGTATTCTTTATTCAAACACGCAATGGCACCCGGACAGCATGGCAGTATTTTTTACTGTTTTAACCATATTCTCTCTATCCAAGGACAATCTTCGCTTTGGCAAGTGGTTTTACAGTGCCGCCGTTTTTTGTGGTTTGGCAACAGGGATTAAGGTAATCGGGCTTTTCTTTTTTCTCACGGTTCCTACATATCTGCTGCTGGGATTCTCTAATAAAAGAATTTCACTTAACGGCTTATTACGGCACGGCATTATGTTCTTGCTGGTTATGGCTAG
>JAPLIX010000171.1:4234-20771 GCA_026388865.1 Pseudomonadota bacterium
AAAATCTTTAATGCTTTAAGACTTCAAAATGAGCGAATGTCTTCCGGTTCGCCAGAACACTACCTGCAAGCTTGGTATACAGTTTCATTAAGAGACAATTACGGATTCTGGTGGTTTTATCTTCTGGTTCTTTGTGTTTCTCTCCTCGGTGTGCTATATGACAAAAGCAAAAGACTTTTGAATATAATTATACTGACATGGGCATTACCGCTTTCTGTTTATTTGCTGTTTTTTAAAAACAGCCTGTTCAGCATTTGGCACCTACTTTATTTTTTGCCGGTCATGCTCCCTCTTCTCTCCTGCATAGGAAACCCTGTTATATGGAATTTTAATAGCCCCTATAAGGGTGGTAAAAAGGCCGTGGCTTTTCTTTCCAGTATGGCACTGCTTATAGCCTGTGGATACCAACTGGCTTACTATACGATAAAAAACATTGATACCTATGGCTCCACACTGAGCAGAGAGGAAGAAAGTCCGGCACTTGCATTTTATCAGAAATTCAATAACGCTTATCTTTCGAAGCAGCCCCGGGATGTACGTTTGAAAGTTTTTCGTCATGTCGAAATTTATTTACCGCCGCTGAAGGATGTCAATGATAAAGTCTGGTTTAATTTAATCGATTATGACGACATTAATGCGGTAAATCCAACCCTTCTCTTTTTGAGGCAGTCCGATATCAGAGACTACTCAGCCCACCATAAAACATGCAGCGGCCAAAACTGCAATAAAAAGGAACATAAAACATGTGAATTCTATCGAGATGCTAAAAACTATTCAATTACGGGTTTTAAATTAATATTTGAAACTGACTTTTGTGCTGTCTTTAAAAAGATCGGATAAAACCAGTCAGGCTGTTGATTTGAAATAGATAGTGTAAGGTATTCTTATTTTTCAAAGCCTTAAATAAAATTATGAGGCTCTGATCAAAACTTCTAATGTACCCGTAGAGGTAATCAATGCCGGCGTTGATGGGTGGGACCCGTTTCTGTATGCACAATACTATGAACATTACGGAAGAAAGATTGAACATGATCTGGTTTTAGTGGGTTTTTTTGTGGGTAATGATACCTATGGAATTGGAAGTGCCCCCGATGTCAGCATGTGCCCGCAAATAGTATTGGGGCGACGTGTTTTCTCAAAAAACATTATTTTAGCAAAACTAAAAATATTCTTTTACGCGCCCTATCAAGAGGTTGCTTTAGGATATAGAACAAAAAAGGGGGCTGTCGTCGTTCTATTTGAACACAATCCTTTCAATCCCATGACCTTGCGAGTGGTAAGGTCTTGTGCATTTGATGCGAATGCCATCCTGCTCAAGAGTACTGAATCCCGGCGGAGGCTGCTGGAGGCCGGTTTTGAAAATGTGTCTTCGCGTTATATTCTGTTCATACCATTTCGTGGATGGCTTTTTAATGGTCTTGACTATCGTCTGGGCTGTATCCCGCTAGGCGCACAATACTATGCCGTTGGAGTGAAATGATGTCAGAGGAATATGTCAAGTCAGCCCTGGAAGCCGCCGGAAGCACTGCATCACCACCAATGGAGTTTTCCATGGCGGTCCTTTGCTACCGGGCCGAGGAGAAGATTCTTCCCTTCGTTGAAAACCTGCATCGAATCATGTCCATGTTCCGCTTTGAGTGGGAGCTTGTTCTTGTTGCGAATTACTGGCCCTCGACACCGGACCGGACGCCTCAGATTGTCAAAGCGCTTTCTGAGAAACTACCTCGTGTCCGCTATTTGGCTGAGCCCAAAGAGGGTGCAATGGGGTGGGATATGAAGCGGGGACTAGATGCCTGTCGAGGGAAATATATCGGGGTTATTGCTGGAGATGGCCAGTTTCCGGTCGAAGCGATTTTTTCCTGCTTTGCGAAGATCAAGAGCGGCAATTATGATTTTATAAAGACCTGCCGGGTTGTTCGTGGTGACAGCCTATATCGCAATATAATCTCAACCACTTATAACTTTATTTTTCAACTCCTGTTTCCCGATTACCGTGGATTCAAGGATGTCAATTCCAAGCCGAAGATCATGAAACGGGAGGCTTATGAGCGGATGGAACTGCACTCGGTGGACTGGTTCTTTGATGCTGAACTGGTCCTGAATGCACTATCCTTGAAGCTCGCAATGTATGAGATTCCAATTAAATTCCAGTCGTTGAGCGGGCGCCAGTCTTTTGTCAAGCCGGGTTCAGTTATTGAATTCCTTCGTCATCTGGTCGAGTATCGGTTTGGCTCCCGATATCTGAAGCTCAGGGCTTAGCGGGGGACTTGCAGATGCGAACTGTTTTTGTGACAGGTGCGAGCTCCGCCATGGGGCAAAGGATAGTGGCGAAGCTTTGCAGGGACCATCGTATATTAGCACTGGTTCATCGCGCCCCTTTATCCGTCGAGGGAGAGAACATTATTCCGGTCACGGGAGATTTGCTTGATCCATCAATCTATGCCGCATCCGTCAGGCAGGCTGATGTTATTTTACATATGGCCGGTCTCACACACAGTCAACATGACGGGGCCTATGAAAAGGTTAATCATGAAGGGACGTCGCTCCTACTCTCCACCTGTCGTAAGGATCAGCGGTTTATCAATATAAGCTCCCGATGTATTGGCGCCTCCGGAGGTGCCTACAGTCATTCCAAGGAAAAGGCTGAGCAGGCTGTTATGGCTCACGGATTGAGGTATACGATAATCCGACCATCTGAGGTTTATGGATCGAAGGGCGGTGAGGGTATTGATGCCCTGATTCGACTTGCGCTTAAATATCCCGGAGAAATATCCGGGGAAAGGCGGTATATACCGTGTGTAATCGTGCGGCCTATCATGCTGAATCCATACGCGCTGCCCTGGAAGAATCATTGCAGCGCAGGGTGTTTCGACTGCCTGTACCGGTTCGCCTGCTGATGAATTTGCAACGATTTCGCTTCCCGCTCCCATTCAAGAGGGATCAACTGGCACGTCTGGTCATGTCTAAGTCAAACAATGGGCATCTTGTATGCGAGGATTACAACTTTGCTCCTGAGGATTTTTTGACTTTTATAAAATCGCAAGGAAGTGACCTCAGGGGCCGGAGGGTTGCTGCGGGAGAAGTTGCGGCCGGAGGTCAACCAGGAGCTATACAAGTTACGGGCTCACACTGCCGAGGCTCCCTATGGGTGCATCAAGCGGAACTGGAAATTTACCCATGTGCTGCGCTGCGGGTTAACAAAAGTAGCCATGGAGGCTGCCTTATTGTTCTCGTTGCATAACATTCTCAAGTTGGGCACGGTATTAAATCCAACATAGGGGTATAGGTCAAAGAACAGTAGTAACTATCCTGCTGGATAGCCAGTGACCAGCGTATTGGTCATGCAGTGCTAACGCTCAAGAAGCAAACCACCTTTTTCAGATTAAAGCTGGTCCTGTTATTTTATGGAAACAGGTTCGTTTTGTTTTATCCTGCAACTAATGCACTTCATGACTTAAAAAAGCGGTGAAACATTCCGTAATGTATGCAGAGCGCACTGCCCGTTATAATTCCATATCGTTTCTTAACATTGCCAAAGCCCCGGTCTACATCCTCCTGATCTTTTTCTTGGGATTTTCGTTTTATTGCATATCCCAGCGCCTCACCTATCCGTTTGAGCTTGAATGGATTGAAAATGAGATGGTTGCCCACGGAATGATGCTGGCACAGGAGCACCGCATTTACCCTGCGCCATCTACCGAATTTATCGCGGAGCTCTATCCGCCGGTCTATTATCTGGCTATTGCTCTTTTTTTTAAGCTCTTTGATACGGTCAATTTCCTCATCCCGCGGCTTATCTCGGTAGCAGCTCTTGCGGTAATCCTGATCCTGCTGTACCGCATCACAATAAAAGAAGGGGGATCGAAAAGCATCGGCCTGCTGATAAGCGGCTTCTTCTTAAGCTTCTATGAGATACATGGCACCTGGTATGACCTTGCCCGGGCTGATATGCTCTTATACGCCCTGCTGCTGCTGGGCTGCTATGTGCTTGCCTATGGATCCCGCCGCGTTCCTGCCACGCTGTGCGCTGCCATGCTTCTGGTTTCTGCCTGCTACACCAAACAGACCGGGCTCTATTTTCTTCCCTTTGCTGGCCTCTATCTTTTGTTGAAGGATAAAAAACAGTGCCTCATCTTCTCCGCTGCAGTCGGAGTGCTGCTGGGGTCCCTGTTTTTCCTGTTGCAGTATACCTCTGACGGATGGTTTGGCACCTATGTCCTGTTTAATCCGCTCAGACATAATCAGGTCATGCTGAAGCCGCTGTCAGAGCTTCAGTTCCGGATGCTTTTTGAGATGCGCGACAAGCTGATCCCGGAGATGCGCTATGAAATCTTTTATAAGCTGCCGGTCTTTTTCACCATCGTTCTTTCCTTTATGCTGTATCGGATCATCTCTATAACAAGGGCCTCAACCTTTTCTCTCTGGGAATGCACCGCCCTTGCCGTACCGCTTGCCTACTTCACTATCCGGCCGCACCCGGGCTCTGAGCGCAATGATTTCCTGTGTATGACTGTTTGGGGCTGTATCCTGCTGGGTTTCTTTCTTATCAGGCTCACCGCTGCTGCCAAACAAGACAGCAGAAACAGCGCACAAATAACCGTCTACCTCCTGCTTACCCTGCAGCTGTGTCTTCAGCTCTATAATCCAGTACTGTTGGTTCCTAATCCCCAGGATGAAAAAAAAGGCACCGAGTTCTTGAACATGGTGAAAAACATGCCCGGAGAAGTGTATATCCCCTACCATACCCTGTATGGCTACATGGCCGGGAAAAAACTGATCTTTGATGGCGGGGCTTACTGGGCCTACCAGATACTGGCCAGGGAGCCGTTCAGGCCGGTGGATTTGATTGAGAAAATAAAGAACAAGTATTTCAGCGCAATCATTATTGATGATAAGGGCTATCTGAATGCAAAGGGGGAGCGGGTCGTGGTTGATAATGTTAAAATGCTCTTAACCGCAAATGATGTGCTGTCAACCGTGGTCGCTGAAAACTATACCCTGACAAAGCGTATTCCATACAGCACTGATAGCGAGTTTCGCACCGTCACCGGCTTTCAGACGCGGCCGGAACTCATCCTGGAGCCAAAAAGGGGGACACACCGTTAAGGAAAGCTCCCCTCCGTGCCGATTATAGAGAGGAAAACGCCCCTGAAACAGTACGCCGGCAGGAAGCGCGTACGTTCTTTGCGGGTATTGACTTTATCTGCCGGGAATTTATAATGATTAACTGACAGATAGGATCGAGGAAAACCAAACCGTTCTTATGCGCCATGAATATAAATAAACCGGTTGACCATAAATCGCTCGAAGAGCTGATTGATTTTTACGAACTGATTGCCGTCAGAGCGGTTGAGCGGGCGGGCACGATTCTGAAGGACGGGTTCTACGCAAAAAAAGAGCGGATGATTAAATCAAAATATGAAATTGTGACCGATATGGACCTGCGGTCGCAGAAGATCATCGTCAACACGCTGAAGAAGTTCGTCCCTGATCATAACATTCTATCGGAAGAGGATCTTGAAATCGACAAGGAATCCGCCTTCACCTGGGTTATAGATCCGCTCGACGGCACACACAATTACATGGACTCCCGCTACAGCTTCGGGATTAATATAGGCCTGCTGCGGGAAAATGAGTTGCAGTTTGCGCTTTCATATCTGCCGTTCGGCAACCGGCTTGAAGGCGGCCGGGAACTCTATATTTCAAAAAAGGGGCGGGGGGTTTTTATGAATGATAAGCATGTCCGGGTCTCTGACAAGACCGGGCTCAATGACATGACCCTGCTGCTGAACTCCAGTATTTCCCGGGACCCGGAGAGCACCTCATCGCTGTTCACCGTTCTGGTGCGCCGTTTTAATCGCGTCCGTATCCCCGGGTCTGCGGCAGTTGAGCTGTGCTACATTGCATCGGGCAGGGCCGACGTGATGGTGGCTCAATATTTAAAGCCCTATGATCTGGTGGGCTGTCTTCATGTTGAGGAGGCCGGCGGAAAAGTGACCGATTTCTTCGGCAACCCGGTAACCGTCAAGACCCACAGTATCGTGGCATCCAACGGTGCCTGTCATGACCAGGTTATTGAGATACTGCAGAATGAATTTTTTGCCCAGGGTGACAAGCGCGTCTCGCGGCTTATAAAAAACTGACCTGCGGCAGCTCCTATTCCTCCCGCACAACCTTCAGCTTCATTCCCACCTGGATTTTACTCTTTTCAGAAAGACCATTTAATGCTCTCACCCGGGGTACCGTCGTACCATATTTGCCTGCAATAGAAGCAAGCGACTCTCCTTTGGCAACGGTATGAAGCCGGGGGGAAGGGCGTTTTTTGTTCGCTTCCGGCGCTGCAGATTTCCTAACCTGCGCCTCGCTGGCGGCGGGTAAGGGCATTGCGGCAAAAAACCTGGTGACCGCCGCTGCAATTGCTGTGGCAAGGTTGTTTTGAAATTGCTCGCTCTTGAGTGTTTGCTCCCTTCGCGGGTTGCTCAGAAAGTCTGTCTCGATGAGCATGGAGGTAATCTCCGGGTCTTTGAGTACTTTAAAGCAGGCCTGCTGGGGCTGGTCGGTGCGTAGCCGGTTACATTTGGCTATCTCCTGAATCATAATTCCGGCACATTTAAGGCTGGCATTGAGGGTGTTGGTCTGCACCAGGTCAATCAGTATTGCATTGAGGTCATCGTTATGATGCTCAAGCGGTACCCCGCCCACCGAGTCAGAGTCATTCTCTTTCTGGGCAAGCCTCTGGGCGGCTGCACTTGAAGCGCCCTTGAGCGAGAGGCAATAGATGGAGCTGCCCTGAACTTTGCTGCTGAAGCTGGATCATGCGCGTGCCTAAGGGGATAAAATAATCACTCTTTCTGGTAAGATAGGCCTTTATGGCTGGCTCGCGGTTGAGCAGCTGCACGGTTTTGCGCGCAATGGCGAACACGACGTCTTTCTCCATGGTTTTGCCGGGACCTATTGCGCCCGGGTCTTCACCGCCATGGCCCGGGTCGATAACCACAATGCGGACCTGTTTCTGTTTGAGCTTGCGCGTCTGCTGCCGCTGTACTTTATCTGCCTGCTCAAGGTCCGGGCGGACAATATCTATAGCCAGCCGCGGCGGCTTGTCCATGAATTTTTCCAGCGGGAAAATTTTGTGAGAGGCGGGTTTTTCAAGCTCTATGGTGATGCGCATGGTGTTGCTGTCAATGCGTGCGGCCGTGACCGTTTTTACAATGCCGTCATTGATGGGGAGCGTGCTTACCGGAACAACCCCGGTAATGTCCGTGATATCCAGCACCAGTTTCTCCGGTGCTGTCTGTTTTGCTGTTTTGTATGTTGCGCGCTGCTTGAAATCAAGCACAATGCGCGTTGACGCGGGAGAGGACCAGTGGCGGATGGCAGAAAGTTCATTGGCAGACGCAGAAACACAGAGAGACATGAAAAGCGTCACGGCTGCCGTCATCAACAGGCCCGGTGCCGCAAGCGGTGTATGCGAATGCTCTCTCATGCGCGCCCTTTCATGCAAGTGATGGTTTTGTGAGATGCCAGTCACTGTTCTGCTCCAGGCAGTATGCGCCGTGGATTATTTTTTCTTCCTCAAACAGGTTGCCGATAATCTGCAGCCCGATAGGCAGCCCCCGGGAGCTAAGACCACAGGGAATTGATATGCCGGGAAGGCCGGCAAGATTTGCGGGAATGGTGAAAATATCTGATAGATACATCTGCAGCGGATTGTTGAGCTTTTCTCCCTGCCTGAACGGTGGCGTGGGCGCGGTCGGGGTCACAATGAGATCACAGGCCTTGAACGCCTCCTCAAAGTCCTGGCGGATGAGGGTTCGCACCTGTGATGCCTTCCGGTAATAGGCATCATAATAACCGGCAGACAACGCATAGGTGCCCAGCATGATGCGCCGCTTCACCTCCGCACCAAATCCTTCTGCGCGGGTGATTTCATACATGTCCCGCAAATCAGTCTCTTTCGGGTGGCGGTAGCCGTATTTTACTCCATCATAGCGGGCAAGGTTTGAGCTCGCCTCTGCCGGTGCTATCAGGTAATATGCGGCGACCGCGTATTCAGTGTGGGGGAGTGTTATCTCGGTGAGTGTTGCTCCCTGACGCTCAAGTATGCGCAGCGCTTCCCATACCGCCTTCTCCACTTCCGGGTCTATGCCGCTTGCTCCAAAATACTCTCTGGGCACGCCGAGCCTCAGGCCCTTTGCATCCGGAATCAGAGCGCGGGTGTAGTCAGGAACTTCCCGGTTGACCGCGGTCGAGTCCCGCGGGTCATGGCCGCTTATATAATTCATGAGCAGCGCCGTGTCCGTTACATCCTTGGTCATGGGGCCGATCTGGTCAAGGGAGGAGGCAAAGGCAATCAGCCCGAACCGGGAAACCCGGCCGTAGGTGGGCTTCATGCCCACAATCCCGCAGCAGGCAGCGGGCTGGCGTATGGAGCCCCCGGTGTCGGTTCCCAGTGCTGCAATACATTCATCTGCTGCAACCGCGGCTGCTGAACCGCCGCTGGAGCCTCCGGGCACACGCTCCAGATCCCAGGGATTGGCGGTCGGGCCAAAATATGAGGTCTCGGTGGAGGAGCCCATGGCAAATTCATCCATGTTTGTTTTTCCCACGAGAACCGCACGCTGCTCTTTAAGCCGGCTGATCACTGTTGCGTTATACGGGGGAATGAACTGTTCAAGAATTTTTGAGCCGCAGGTAGTCCGGATGCCTGCCGTGCAGAGTAAGTCTTTTATGGCCAGGGGAATGCCGGTCAGCGGCTGTATCGTGCCCTGTTTTGTCTTTTCATCAGCAGCCGCTGCCTGCTTTAGCGCTGTCTCCCGGGTGAGGGTAATGTAGGCGTGCACCCGGGGTTCAACCGCGTCAATCCGCTGGTACACCGCCTGCGTGATCTCCCGGGAGCTTACGGCCCTTTTTTTCAGCAGCTCATGCAGCTCATGAATGGTCATCTGAGAGAGAGCTTTTGTCACGAATATTATCCTTCTATTATTCTGGGGACTTTAAAGCAGCTGCGCTCGTGAGCCGGTGCGTTTTTCAGCGCTTCCTCCCCGGCAAGAGACGGCCTGATCTGGTCGTCCCTGAATGCGTTAGAGAGGTTTGCCGCATGGGTTGATGGCTCAACCCCCGTCGTGTCAAGCTGCTGCAGCTTATCAAAATCGGTGAGAATGGTGTTCAGCTGGTCGGTAAACAGATCCAGCTGGTCTTCGGAAAACCTGAGCCGTGCCAGCCGTGCCACATGTTCTACATCATGCTTGGTAATTTTCATTGCCTGTTCCTCTCGCGACTTTTGCTATCTTCTGGCCGCGGTATCTTATACTTCGTGCTTCGAGTCGTAACTGCGGTGATAACTGCTGTCCTGAGAGACTCTTTCCCATGCTCTCTCAGCCCTTCGAAAAGCTCAGGGTGGTGAGCCTGTCGAACCACACTCAGGCCTGAGAGAGTAAGTTCGTCATCGAATGTATGAATCGCTGGCCTTTGTTATGCCGCAGCGTCGCGTGCATGAAAATAAAAATATTAAACACCTGTTTCCCTTGTGTTGGGATTTATGAACTTCTTGTACATACTCAGTATATAGACAAGCAGGGAGAGCATCAGGGGACCAAGAATAATCCCGAGAAAACCGAAATAGGACAGGCCGCCCATGACGCTGAAAAAGATTAACAGCGGATGGATGTTGGTGTCCCCTTTCAGCAGCTGCGGCCGCAGCAGGTTGTCTGCGAGCCCTATAACGGCAACTCCCCATATGGCGATAAAACCCGCAGCGACCACATGTCCGGTCACCGCCTGGCTAATGGCTGCCGGGCCCCAGATGAGCGCGGTTCCTACAACCGGGATCAGCGACGCAAGCACCATCACCGCCCCCCACAAAGCCCAGGAATCAATGCCGCAGAGCAGAAATCCTGTTGCGCCCAGCATCCCCTGTAGCAGGGCAATCACCAGGCTGCCCCTGAACGTCAGTTTAATGGTTTTGAACAGCTCCTCAATTATTTCCTGGTTATATTTAGGATCGAGGGGGCTTACCTGCTTGATTTCTTCCAGAAAAGACCTGCCATCAATAAACAGGTAAAACGTAATGAACATAATGAGTATGAATCCGACGATAATTGAGGAAGCCCCTGTTACAATCGACCTGGTATTGGTGTAGATAAACTGGCTCACGGTGCCCAGATATTTTCCGACGATATCGCCCGCGTTAAAGTCATAACTTCCCACTGACGGGATATATTTAACGACTTTTATAACCAGCGGGCTGTCTTTAAAGTTGAGGAGCTGCTGCACGGTCCCGTTTTTAAATGACTCATCAAGATGCTGGTAAAAATTGTAGGCGCTGGTTGCCAGCACGCCGGTAAAGATAAGGAAGGGCAGGAAAATAATGATAATGATCAGGACACAGGTTGCGAGGGAGCTCACCGTTTTCCAGCCCCGCAAACGCTTTTCGATGAACTCATACACCGGACTGAATAGCACAAAAAGGACAAACGCAAGAAAGATATAGGTTAAAAAGGGCTTCATTAACAGCAGAAAAACAACCAGAATAAAAACCGCAAATGCTGCAAAAAAATAGCGGGCAATGGGAGTGGCTAATCCGGAGGAGGGTTGTGCCGGCGGTACGGCAGCGCCGCTGCCTGCCGCGCCCGATGCCTGCTGTTTGATGTTGCGCTCTTCTGTCATGCTTCCCTCGTGGTTATCTATTCTGCGCAGGTAGTTCCCCCTGTGCGCAGTGCCCTGTTGCTATTGCAGCTTATATCCAAAATAAAAAATAAGTCAACCCTCTGGGTTGTTGAAAAAGTGGTTTTCTCCCGGGCTGGTCAAAAACATCCGGATGCAAGGCGCGCGAAATCGTGAGGAATGAGGCGTACGTTACCGTACGTCGCAATGATCTCGATAGCTATCGGGAATGAGCGCAATCCCGACGCAGGTCGGGACAGATGGGTGTTTTTCAACGGCCTGCTAAAAACAAAGAGGAAGGTTAAACGCCTTCCTCTTTAAGCTATGGCTCGGGGAGGAGGATTCGAACCTCCATAGCGGGATCCAAAGTCCCGAGTCCTGCCATTGGACGATCCCCGAACTTATTTATTAACTCCGGAATGCGGAGTTCGGCTTGCGCTGCAAGGGCTATTATTATTACTATTACTGCCCGTTTTGTTCAACGATTATTTTTGATTAAAGGCCCTCGGCTATGTGCTGCCGGCTTTGCGCAACCGTTTGAGTATTTTGTTGCCTGCAAATATAACAAGCGCGGCAGCGATAAGAACAAGCACTGCCGTATTATACTGTTTTAATAATGCGGTGAGCGTCTCCCAGTTTTTACCCGCCTTATAACCGGCGTAGATGAGCATTCCGTTCCACAACAGGCAGCTGAACAGGCAGTAAATGGCGACTTTCCCGGTCTTCAGTTCGGAAATGCCGGCAAAAATTGAAATGACCGAGCGAGCGCCGGAGAGAAAGCGGTTGAAAAGAATTATCATGTAGCCGAACTTCTGAAACCAGCGCTCTGCTTTGAGCAGGTTTTCTTTCGGAAAGTAGCGAAAATTCCGGTTGAGAAAAAATTCTTTTTCCAGGAATCTGCCCAGGAAAAAAAGGAGCATGAACCCGACAAAGTTTCCCAGCGCGGTAGCAGCAAACACCCCGGAAAACGAGAGCTGCCCGATGCCCACCAGGTATGCCCCAAACAGTGTCACCGTATCTCCGGGAATGGGCGGGATGAGGTTTTCAAGGACCGCCGAGATGAACAGGGCCGGGTACAGATAGGCCCCGTCAATGCCTTTTATAAACTGAAGAAAAGAGTCGGCCATTATTCTTTAAATTGAACCTGTTTAATACCGGGCTTTTTTGTGGATACTCTCTGCCGCCGGATAAAAGCTTCTGTACCGCTCTTCAGTTCTGGGTGCTCCGCCTTTTTCCATGCCCCGAATGAATGCTCCAGCGCCCGCAGGGAGGCAAGCACTTCTACGGGAAGGAGAAAAATTGCCTGTACCGTTGACATAAAACCTCACCAATTAACTTTATAGGACTAAACCTATAGCTGATTATAGACTTATTCTTATAAAAATCAAATGAATCAGCCCGGACAAAAGCCAAAGGCAGAAGCCGTATATCAGCCACTGCCTTTAAAGTTTTAGCCACTGAATGGCACAGAACTATTCTTTATTGGGATGCAGATTTCCGGGATTTTTTATGATCACCTATTTTATTTCTATTAATTTTAGTCCGTATCTGGATAGGTCGCTGTCAAAAGAATACACATCATGGATGCCTTTTTTCTTTGCAAGGGCAAGCAGGTAGGCATCAACCAGATCAATTTTCTTATCTTGAAGAATTTTCAGACAGGCCCCTATCAGGGCTTTGTCGCTGATTTGAACGCCCTTGAATGAAACAATCCCCGATAATTTCTCTGCTGCCTCGTTCTGCGGAACTTTATATATCCGTGTCAGCACAAAAAAGGTCTCAAACAATACCAGTTCCGTCAGCTCCACAACAATCTCCCCCTTTTCTATGCGCGGGAAAAACGTAAAAACCCCCTTAAATTTGGCGGCTATAGTGGCGGGGCTTTCGACAAGATACCTGACAATAACATTGGTGTCTATGATTTTACTTTTCACGAGCCAGTCCCTTTGCCAATGCGGTTTTTATTTCAATTTTGGCGGGGAATTTTTTTCTCCTGTTGTATTTTGCAAGAGACCCTGCCAGTGAGTGCGCTTTCATCCCCGCGGGTTTTTTCAGCCGTATTGCTCTTGCGTCTTTATCAATATCCACATCCAGCATATCGCCAGGCTCTATTCCCAATTCTTTTCGCAGAGCATTTGGTATAACAACCTGTCCTTTATTAAATACTTTCATCAGCATAGGTAACCCTCCATAAAAGTTATACTTATATGTATAACCATCTTCGACAATTGTCAAGAAAAGCAAAAAGCAGAAGCCATTTTCTGACCTCTGCCTTTAAACTTTGCCGCTGAACTCATTATGGGTGCTGAGCAATGAGTCCTGAGTGCTGAGTAACGAGTGCTAAGTAAAAATTGCTCGTTCCTCGTGCTCTGTGTCACGGATCACGAGTCACCGGCAACGGGGCACTTCCCCAACCACGAGCCCCTAATCCGAACGGCAATCTTAAATCTCAAATCTGCAATTTTACTTTGTGCCTGGTGCCTTTTGCCTTTGTGCCTTATCTCCCTACTCATCGCTCAGCACTCGTTACTCGTCACTTCGACAGTCCATATATCAGCCGTGGCGTAGCTGAAACCGGACCATGAAAAGTGCTCGTGCCGTTCAGGTCGATATCCTCAAGTTTATAGTACGCCTTCTTCCACAGCTTCACATTCTTATCCACAAACTCATACGAAGCGCCTTGAGTTGGAGAACCCTTGGCTGTGATTAATGAATCATTTATTTTTATGTATTCTCCATTCTCTGCGGTTGCGCGGTAGATATTAAACCCGGCGTTGTCAATTTCAGATTCAGTGGTCCATTCAAGAATAACCCTGTCTGATTTCGGTGCGGCGGTGAAGGATGAAAGGGTAATGACCGTTTGAGATCCACACTGTCCACCGCGCACGGCGCGAACATAGTAGTTGTTGTTCTTACCGTAGCCGCTGGCCACGCTGCCGTTGTAGAAGTACACGCTCCACGCGATGAGGGTACTGAAAGCGTCGGTAGTAGACGACCAGTAGTAGGCCGCCTGCGTGTCGGGAAAGTATGTGGTATCAATTGCCGGATTATATCTGCTGTAATCAACAATCGACTGCAGTTCATTCCTGTTAGGCAGGCGCCAGTCGCTATAACCCCCGGCGGGCAGGGTAAGGTTCTCGCAGTACGTCAACGCCTGTTCCCAGGTATAGGTTCCCGGCGCAGTTGCCTTCTGCCACATAAGACCGGTGCCAGTGTCGGTTATCGTGCCGTCATTGTTGTCGATAAAATTATTATTTGACTGTCCACCGCGCACGGCGCGAACATAGCCGTTGCTGTACTTATTGAAGTTGGCCACGGTGCCGTCGTCGAAGCACGCGTACCACGCGAGGCCGGTACCGTAGACGTTGGCAGTAGACGACCAGTAGTCGGACGCCACCGTGTCTGGGAAATAACTCGTGTTTATAGTCGGGCCGGGATAGGGGATGCTGCTATCCACAAGGGTTGACAGCTCTTTTATTGTGGGCAGCCGCCAGTCATCTTTGCCACCAAGGTTTAAGCCTGCGCAATAGTCACTAGCCTGCTGCCATGTGTAGGTGCCGGGGGCTGTAGCCTGCTGCCACTCAAAGCCCGTAACATTGTCCTTTACAACGCCGTTGCCAATGACGGTGTATGAATGGGGGTTGCAGTTATAGTCCGAATCCTCACCGAAGGTGTTGGTGTAGGACTGCGTCTGCCCGGTATCAGGCACGGGTGCGGCAAAAGAGAAGGCCGTGAATGAGAAAACCGCAAAGAAAGCAATAAGAACTGTTGTGTGTAATTTTTTAATCATGGTTTCTACCTCCTTAATAAGTGCTGAGTGACGAGTGCTGAGTAAATGAAAAGTTCTGAGTAACGAGTACCGAGTGCTGAGTAAAACAAAAAAACCCTTTACTCGTCGCTCGTTACTTTTTTTAGTGAAACTACTAAGGCCACCGATGATCCTGCCAACTTCTTCTGCTAAACCATTAACTTCTTTAAATTGTTCTTCAGTAATATAACCAATATCAAGAGCAACATAGCGTTGAGACCGGGCTTCAGCACATTAGGCTTTAGCTATAACCAGAAACTGGTGGAATTCTGCCTTGCCCATTCTTTCAAAGCCCTCAGCAACATTAGACATAATGGAAACAGCAGCTCGTCGTATCTGATTCCTTAAACCAAAGTCCCTGCTGAATTTGTCATTTGCAGTTAATTGATAAATAATCCTGGCAAGCTCCCGTGCCTTCTGCCGGGCTATTAAATCTTCAAATTATGAATAGTGGGTGTTTTAACTTCCATGAAACTCTTACTCGTTACTCATCGCTCAGCACTCGTTACTTTTCATGTACAAAAAGGGGCGCGCCTTAATTATCAAGGAACACCCTTTGAACTCTCTATTAAATTCTTTTACTTCGTTTGCTGTTAAAGAAGTAAAATCTGTCTGTCTGTGCAATATTAAAATCATCGTCCCCTCCTGAACGCACTTACAAGACCAACACTGTTTTTACTTCCCTGCGTTTTTTATTGTATGCTGATAAATTATAGGTTTTAGGCCGAATTATATTTTATTGAATTGTTTTGTCAGGTAAAATTATCTTTTGCTTGTTATTTTTTTCGATGTTTCATGATTTGTAAAATTATAACAAAAATGGAAAACTCAACAAATCTGGAACTCAAGAAATCGGGAAAATTTTGGTTACTCCACTGGCGGAAGTGAAACGGGGGTAATATCTGTTTGTAAAAAATCATCTCCCTTGAACAGCAGCGGTTCATTCGTTAGCCTGGCAAGCGCATAGGAACAGCAGTCTCCGATATTCAGGCCTGCCGGGTGACGCCCCTTGCCGAAGCGTCGCCAGGCTGATAGCGCAATTTCCTGCTGCTCGGGAGTGAACGGGATGATTTCGATGTGGGCACGATGCAATAACAGGTCGAGCTCGCGGCTGCCGGCCGCCCCTTTCTTTGATTCGATGATTATGGCAGCCTCAAGAGCAGAGAAAGCGCTGAGCAGAACTTTGGCGTTGCTGGCCAGTGCACGTGCAAAAGCCTCAGCCTCCGGCTCGCCCAGAAGGATGGCCATGAGCGCTGAGGTGTCAATGACCATGCTCAGGCGCTCCGTCTTTATTGTATCCCAGGATTTCATCCCCGCTGCGGGGGTCAATCTCAGGCAGCTCACTGCAACGCTTAGAGATGGCCATGATATCGCTCAGTGCGTCAGGTGCAGTGCGGCGTCCGCGCAGCCGTTCAAGCCTTTCTTGCAGGGCATGGATTATAACTTGGGTTATAGATTCACCGGTGACAGAGGCCACCTCGCGAGCAAGCTGTTCGGCGTTTTGGTTTCGAATGCTGATAGCCATGACAATATTCCCTGTTTGTATTGAATATATAATTATATATAGTTTATATACATGATTTGTCAACACAAAATTTTTGTTTTTACCTTTGTGGGTTCCTGCCTTCGATGAGCTCAGTCGAATCGAGTTCCAGATTCAAGTCTTTCTCATCAGCACCACGGCATAGGCGCTCATTCCTTCCCCGCTTCCTTCAAAGCCCAGCCCCTCTGTGGTTTTAGCTTTAATGTTCACCGTCTCTTTATCAACCTTCATGCTGCGGGAAATATTTTCTGCCATTGCATCCGTATACATCGCCAGCTTTGGCTCCTGGGCAACAATGGTAGCGTCAATATTAATACAAGAAAAGCCCTTCTGCTCTGCCTTGGCCTGAATCTGCTCAAGCAGGTTCAGGCTGAAAATGTTCTTATAGCGAGGATCAGTGTCCGGGAAATGCCGGCCCAAGTCTCCAAGCCCCAGCGCTCCCAGGATGGCATCACCAACTGCATGCAGCAGGACATCCGCATCCGAGTGACCCAGAAGCCCTTTAGCAAAGGGGATTTCCA
>JAPLIX010000032.1 GCA_026388865.1 Pseudomonadota bacterium
TCCAGCCCTACGTAATATACTTGTTCCATTGCGATCTCCTTTCTTTGTGCTGTATGTGTTTGTTTTTTTGCATCCCACATATTAGCACGGGAAAGGAGATTGCGTAATCTTCCTTATTAGCTCTTCGTATGCATTCTATCAGCCACTAATTAAATAAAGACATATCCCCGGAAGAAAAGGCATTCACCATAAAACAGAATGAGAATCAATCTTCCAGAATACTGCTCAAACCACCGGTTGTGCAAAGTCTATAGCTGGTGTGCTGCGTATTCGTCAAGAAGCCGTCTGATCATTTTCTGGTATTTTGTTTTATGCTTCCGGGCCTCTTCCTTGAAAAACTCCACGCTTGTTTTGCTCAAAGAAATAGTTACTTTTATAGTTTCATCCTTTAAAACAAGCTCTCTCGGAGACGGGAGGAAGTCAGACACTTTCCTGACTTTTCCCATCGGCTCATTGGTGTATTTCATTTTCTTCTTCATATAGTTTCTTCCCCTTTCGCCAGAATCCGGCGCCTATGATTCTGATGATATTATTGCGATAGGTAAACCGCACGGTTAGAATTTCTCCGGCAATGTTACCAAGGCAGTAAAATCTCTTTTCATCGCTGCTGTGACTGAGGTCTTCAAGGATAATACGGTGTTCATCGAGAAAAGCCAGTTGCGCAACAGCAAAAGACACCCCATGCTTCTTCTGGTTCTGACGGTCCTTTGTATCATCCCATTCAAAATGAGTACCTTTTCGCATATAGTTACTATAATGTTAATATGGCGATATAGCAATACAAAAGTATGTACTGAAAAGGTTAAGTTTGCACTATTGATTATTGAAGACTCAGGACTCCAGTTTTTTTATCTTCTCGCGCCAGTGAATTTCAGTTATAATCTTATTTATAGTTGTCCAGAATAGAGATTGCCGATCCCGATAAATCGGGATCGCAATGACGGCGTGGCTTACATAATTCCCCCTATGAGAGTCCTTCTTATCTCCGCCAACACTTCTGACATCAACATGCCCACGCTGCCGTTGGGGCTGGTGTGCGTGGCCACGGCCACCAAGGCTGCCGGGCACGAGGTAGAGGTCCTTGATCTTCTCTCACGGCAGGAGCCGCTGGCGCAGGTGAAGGCCGCGATAGAAAGCTTGCGGCCGGAGGTCATCGGCATATCGGTTAGAAACATTGATGACCAGAGTATGGAGAACACCCGGTTTCTGCTGCAGGAGGTTAAAGATGTAATCGCAGCCTGCCGCGCGCATTCCCGAGCCCTGATAATTCTTGGCGGAGCCGGTTACAGCATATTTCCTGAAAGCGTGCTCTCATTCCTGGGCGCTGATGCCGGCATCCAGGGCGAAGGGGAGGCGGCATTTCTCGCGTTGCTGGAAAAACTGCAGAAGGGATTAAGATTATCGGACATCCCCGGCATCTATCTTCCCAATCGCGGGCTGCAGGGCGAAAGACTCTTTACCGGAAATCTTGACAGCATCCCCTTTCCCGATGAACACCTCTGGACTCTGCCGCCAACTGCGGGCGAAGATATTCTCATCCCGCTTCAGACCAGGCGCGGCTGCGCTCTCGGCTGCAATTACTGCTCTACGGCAACCATCGAGGGAACAGCTCTGCGCAAGCGCTCAGTTGAAGCGGTTGTTGATGGCCTCACCCGTCATGCCGCGGCAGGCTTCAAGCGTTTTTATTTCACCGACAACACCTTCAACATGCCGCCCTCATACGCGCTTGAGCTGTGCCAGCGGATCATAGAAAGAAAATTAGATATAACCTGGGTGTGTATCCTCTATCCGGGCAATATTGAGGAAGAGCTGATAAGCACAATGGCGGATGCCGGCTGCCGGGAAGTGAGCCTGGGGTTTGAGAGCGGCTGCGAGAAGATTCTTGCTGTCATGAACAAGAAATATACCCTTGCCGAGGTGCGAAGAACTTCAGAGCTTCTGGCCAAATATAAAATCAAGCAGATGGGGTTTCTGCTTCTCGGCGGTCCGGGAGAAACGAGGGAAACGGTTGAAGAGAGCCTTATCTTCTCCGATTCGCTTCCCCTTGACGCCATGAAGATCACCATCGGCATCCGCATCTATCCCCACACGGCACTCGCTCAAACCGCCATTGCCGAAGGATTGATTTCACCGGACGATGACCTGCTGCTCCCCAGATTTTACATGGTGCCGGGACTTGTGGCGTGGCTGCGGGAGACGGTGGCCAGGTGGATGGCAACGCGGCCAGGCTGGACAATGTAAGAGCAGAAGGCACAAAGGCAACCCACCTTCGCGCAAGGCTACGGCGGGCAAGCAGGCACAAAGGCACAAAGTAATTGCTGACCGCGATTTCAACTCAAAACTAAAAACTCAACACTTAAAACTCCGAACTCAGCACTCGTTTCTCAGCACTACTCATGCAATTTTGCCGGAGCTGCAGCAAAATTTTCTTTTGTGCGGTTATAGTAGCCGAACTGGAGTTGCGGAAATTCTGCGGCAAGTATTTTCTTAACTTTTCTAATGCCGATGCCGGCCTCTCCTGTCGTTTCCATGGCCTTCAAATAGAAGTCAGGGTCAATATTTAAGTTCTTGAAATGAATCAGGTGGGGCTGCGTCTCCTCTATTATCTTAACCAGCGCCTCCACCTCTTCCCGCTGGTCAGTGATGCCGGGGAAGATGAGATAATTTATCATGGTGAAGACCCCGCGCTCACGGGCGCGTCGTATCGACTCGACAACATCCGCGAAGCTATAGTTCTGCGACCGGTAATATTTGTCATAGAGGTCTTTCCTCGCGCTGCTCAGGCTGATGCGGATGCTGTCAAGCCCGCTTTTGCAGATTGCCTCGACCCATTGCGGCACACTGCCGTTGGTATTTAAGTTAATGGTGCCCTGCTTAGTCTCCGCGCGTATTGCTGCGATTGCCTCGCTGATCCTCTTCCACTGCGTGATGGGCTCCCCCTCGCAGCCCTGGCCAAAGCTTATGATGGGGTCAGCGGCCTCACCTAGATGGCGCACAAACGGCGGAACGATCTCATCTATCGTCGGCACAAAACTGATCCGCTCCTGGGGCGCGAGGCAGGCGCTGTCCGGCAGAAGCGAAATGCAGCCGAGGCACTGGGAGTTGCAGGCCGGGCTCACGGGAATGGGGGCTTCCCAGCGGCGATGAAAAAAGTTTTTTGCCGCGAAGCAGTGGTACTCGCAGGCGCAGCGCTCCAGGTGCTTCAAGAGCCGGTTCCCGGGAAACTCCGCGTGCCGCTCGGCCACTTTCGCGGGGAGCGCGCGGTCATCAAACCGGTCAGGATGCCAGCGGAAGTTATCATCAATCTCAAACGCGGGCGCGCAGTACTGGCCGTCCGCGTCCCCCACCGCGCTGTAGGCCCAGAGGGGCAGCTGGTAATCTTTCTTTGCGTAATCTACTGCCGGAAGCAGCAGCCGCACCCAGCCCTGCTGGATGAAGGCGGACACGGCGCTGCATTTCACCCTGCGCCTGCCGATTTTCATTTCATCCAGGCGCACCACGGTTTTCTTTTTCGGGTCATAGCCGTAGGGCGGGCAGTTCGGGTGAAAAAAAAGCCTGCTCATGGGTGGCAGCATGGAGAGGTCTTCCGGGTCCGGCCGGACGATAGACGAGCCGCTGCAGCCAAGCATCTCAAGATGGTCGTGGCTATAGATGGTGCCCTGCTCGTCTGCGTAGAGCAGTCTGGGGCGCTGGATTTTTTCTTTTTGATTTTTCATGCGTGGCTCAGTGGATGCTCGCAAGGTTGCTCCGGGTACTAGCGCACAAGCGGGTGGTCATGGTATGCCGGGCTTCCCCTTAAGCATGTTTGCCACCCGGATTGCGTCAAGCTTTACTGCACGCAGGTCTGCCTCATTGGGACGGCCGCGGATGTCACCCAGCCGCCCCATGGTGCTCATCTCGAGCGAGCCGTGAAACTCGCCCACCACGTACCACTCACCAAGAATGGTGAAGCCGAGGTGCTCGAAGAACTGTGCGGCGTAGAGCACGGGCGGTATGGCCTCGCGAATGCCGGTGTGCGGGCCGGAATAGGTGCAGAAAATTACCGCATTCTTCCCCGGCAGCTTCGGCGCCCCTTCTATGACGCGCTTCTGGCTGCGGTAGGCGTTGAATTTTGTTTTAAGAAATTCATCCATGGGTTTGGGCACCCGCCACTGGTAGGAGGGGAATCCGACGCACACCAGATCATAAGAAAAAAAGTCAAGGTCCCCGGCATCCTCAACGCGGGTGAGCAGGGCGTCCACGCCGGCTTCCCTGAAACCCTCCTCGATGGCCCGTGCCACTTTCTTCGTGTTGCCGGTCTTTGACCAGTAAACGATTATTGCATTCATGAGAAATTTCTCCTGAGACCTTATTTCTTCAGTCAGTGGTTATTTTTTAAAACGCAAAACCTGGTACTGCCCGTTGCCACAGGTGTTGTGCATGGGCAGCACTTCTCCCCAGCCGCTAGTATCAAAGGGGCTAAAGCTGAATTCAAAAAAACATTGTGAACGTTATAGAATCACGGCCCGGTATTTTCTTGAATCTCATGCGCGACCCTTTTTAATTTTATTCTTTACCGGTTCCGGCTGCGGTCTTTTTCCAAGACAGGCCGGTTATTATAAAGGGAATACTTAACAGCTGCCCCATGTTTAAAAACATCCCCTTTTCAAAATCAACCTGGGTGTTTTTGACAAACTCTAGGAGAAAGCGCGCGAAAAACACGAGCGTCAGGAACACGCCGGAATAAAAACCGTCTCTCAGCGTGGTGCCTTTTTTGCGGTATATGCCGTAGAGGAGGATAAAGATGGCAAGATAGGCAAGCGCTTCATAAATCTGGGTCGGGTGGCGGGGCACTGTTTCCTGATTTTGCGCGAAGATGAAGCCCCAGGGGAGCGTTGTTTCAACCCCGCAGATTTCAGAGTTCAAAAGGTTCCCCATGCGGATAAAAAAGCCGGCCAGCGCGGTGACGATGACAACGCGGTCTAAAACCCACAGGTATGTTTTCTTATATCGCCTGGAAAAAATATAGATGGCAATCAGTATGCCGATTGCAGCGCCGTGACTGGCCAGGCCGCCCTGCCAGATTTTTACAATATCAATGGGGTGCTGAAG
>JAPLIX010000100.1 GCA_026388865.1 Pseudomonadota bacterium
AGCTATCGGGATCATTGCGACGTACTATAAAGTACGACTCATTTCTCTTGATTTCGCGCGCCTTGCATCCGGATGTTTTTGACCAGCCTGAAAAAAACTTTTTATTTTTTCAACATCCTGTCAGAACATTATTCCTCGTCGTTGTCGGCATCCTTCTTTGCTGCCACAGGTTCTTCAGGCGGTTCAAATCCGTCGAGTTTCATGCCCAGGGTTAAATTCTTGTCAGCTAAAATTTCCTTGATCTCGTTGAGCGACTTCCGGCCGAAATTTTTTGTTTTAAGCATTTCCGGCTCAGACCGCTGCACCAGCTCCCAGATGTACCTGATATTGGCATTCCTCAAGCAGTTGGAAGAGCGCACCGAAAGCTCAAGCTCATCGATGCTGCAGTACAGACCTGGCGGCCAATCCTTTTGACCCGGCGGCAAAACCTCTATAATCTCCTCTATATCATCTTCAAAATTGATGAACAGCTTGAGCTGGGTCTGGATAATTTTTGCCGCATAGGCAACGGCATCCTCCGGTGAGATACTGCCGTCAGTCCATACTTCCAGGCTCAGTTTATCATAATCGGTTATCTGGCCGACCCGCGCGTGGGTAATATTATAGTTAACCTTGCGTATCGGGCTGAAAATTGCATCAATGGGGATGGTGCCGATCGGCTGATTGGGATGGCGGTTTTTTTCCGCCGGGCAGTATCCCCGTCCCCAGTTAACGGTCAATTCCATGTGCAGCGTAGCATCAGCAGACAGGGTTGCAATGTGCAGTTCGGGATTGAGTACCTCCACATTGCTGTTCACGATGATATCACCGGCGGTAACCGCGCCTTCTCCCTTGGCTTTAATGTAAACAGTCTCCGGTCCGTCTGAATGCAGTTTCAGACGCGCTTCCTTTAGATTGAGCACGATCTCGGTCACATCCTCGCGAACACCCGGAACCGTGGAAAATTCGTGCAGTATCCCATCAATCCGCACGGCAGTTATGGCGGCTCCCTGCAGAGAGGCGATCATGATGCGTCGCAATGAGTTGCCCAGCGTTATGCCGAAGCCGCGCTCAAACGGCTCTGCAGTAAATCGGCCATACGATGACGATAGTGTTTCTTCCTCAACTTCAAGGCATTTCGGCTTAATAATAGTATGCCACGGTCGTTGCATAGTCCCTCACCTTACCTTGTAATTCTGCCCTGAACGGGGCTGTTAACGGCTGTAGAGCTCTACAATGAGCTGTTCCCTGATTGGCATGGTAAGCTCTTCCCGTGCAGGAAGCGATACCAGTTTGCCGGTAAAGGCAGCCGCATCCAATTCAAGCCAGCGGGAAATACCCCGGCGGCTCGCGACTTCCAATGACTCTTTAATTTTCCCCATGCTCTGGCTTTTTTCGCAGAGCTTGATGATATCACCCGGCTTGACCAGTATTGACGAAATCGTGGCCCTTCTGCCATTGATCGAGAAATGGCCGTGGCGCACCAGCTGGCGCGCCTCATTGCGGGAGGCAGCAAATCCCAGGCGATACACCACATTATCAAGCCGCCGCTCCAAAAAAAGCAGCAGGTTTTCACCGGTAATGCCCTTCTGTTGCGCTGCTTTCTGAAAATAGTTTTTAAACTGCTTTTCCAGAACGCCGTAGATGCGTTTCAGTCTCTGCTTTTCGCGCAACTGATCGCCATAGTCAGTAAGCTTGGAGCGCCGCTGTCCGTGCTGGCCGGGAGCATATTGACGCCGGTCAACTGCACATTTATCAGTATACCAGCGCTCCCCCTTTAGAAATAGTTTTGTGTTTTCTCTTCGGCAAAGCCGACAAACTGCACCGTTATAACGTGCCAACGTACTATCTCCTTTCTTACATTACCATCCGTTCTCTGGTTGAAATTCTCCTGGATGCTTTGGACCTGATCCTAGACGCGTCTGCGCTTTGGCTGCCGGCACCCATTATGGGGGATGGGGGTTACATCCCGTGAGTTGCCGCATACGGGGTATTTTTCCGCGAACCTTTAAAGCCCATCACGCCGGCGCTTGACCAGGCGATGGTGTTGCCCACCATATCCGTTATGGTAATAACGGTATTGTTGAAGGTCGATTGAATGTGCGCAATACCATTGGGAATATTCTTTTTCTCTTTTTTCTTGCGGGGTTTTTTCTGCTCTGCCATGCATTTCCTCTAGTGTTCAGGCTGGTGTTATGGAATGCGGGTGCGGGCGTTGGTATGGGTGCGCTGGCCTCTCACCGGAAGCCCTTTCCGGTGGCGCCGCCCGCGGTCGGAGCCGATATCCATCAGCCGCTTGATGTTCATGGAGTTTTCTTTGCGCAGGTCGCCTTCAACCTTATACGACTGATTAATGAGATCCTGAATCCTGGCAACCTCCTGGTCGGTGAGCGCGCTGGCCTTGCGCGATAACTCAACTCCCGTCTGCTGCAGAATCTGCTCCGCGCTGGTCCTGCTGATGCCGTAAATATAGGTTAAGGCGATGACGATTCTTTTGGATTTTGGTAAATCCACACCAGCTATTCTTGGCACACCATTCTCCTTGTGTTTCCGGTTAGGTTACAACGTTAGTGCGTAAGCGCCCTATCCCTGGCGCTGTTTATGTTTCGGATTTTCGCAAATCACGCGCACTACCCCCTTGCGCTTGATAATCGTGCATTTAGCACAAATCTTTTTTACCGAAGCTCTGACCTTCATGACAACTCACTCAACCTGGTTAGTTACTTGGAGCGATAGATAATCCGGCCCTTGTTCAGATCATAGGGTGAAACCTGTACCATCACCCGGTCGCCGGGCAGAATCTTTATATAGTGCATGCGCATCTTGCCGGATATGTGGGCAAGGATTTTATGCCCATTATCAAGTGCCACCCGGAACACTGCGTTGGGCAATGTCTCTAAAACCGTTCCCTCAAATTCTATGCAATCTTCTTTTGACATACGCCTACACGCCAGATTTACCGTTACGCAGAGAGCCCTGCTTTTTTTAATGCCTCGGTTATCCGGCCAAAAATCTCCTGCACCGTGCCGATCCCGTCAACACTGTATACGATATTCTTCTTCTGATACCAGCTGATGAGCGGGTTGGTCTGCTGCTCATAAACCACCAGCCGGGTCTGGATGGTTTCTTCCTTGTCGTCATCGCGCTGATAGAGCTCACCGTTGCATGTATCGCACACCCCGTCACGGCGCGGGGGATTGAAATAGATATGGTACATGGCTCCGCAGGTCCTGCAGGTGCGCCGCCCGGTTAAGCGCTTCATGAGCTCATCATTGCCCACCTCGACATTAACCGCTGCTTCTATTTTTATATTGAGCCGGTCCAGCGCCTCTGCCTGAGCTACGGTCCGGGGAAATCCATCAAGGATGAAACCACGGCCGCAGTCGCGCTCCTTGAGCCGTTCTTCCACGATCCTGACCACCAGCTCATCGGGAACCAGCGCCCCCTTATGCATACACTCCTTGGCCTGCTTGCCGAGCGCTGTCTGATTGGCAACTGCAGCCCGCAGTATATCGCCGGTAGAAATCTGGGGAATGGTATATACCTCCATCAGCATCTTGGCCTGGGTACCTTTTCCGCTGCCGGGAGGTCCTAACAGTATAATATTCATGCGTTCGCCTTCTCTTCCATGCAGTTACCGTTGTGCTCTCGTAAGCTATCGCCTGCCTTTGAACTGCCCCCGCTTCAGGAATCCATCATAATGCCTGGTGAGCAGGTGGGATTCCATCTGGGCTATCGTATCAAGCGCAACCCCCACCACAATAAGAAGCGCCGTCCCTCCAAAATAGAACGGAATATTAAAACGGCCGATTAAAATAGTCGGCAGCACGCAGACGGCAGATACATACAGTGCTCCGACAAAGGTGATCCTGGTCAGCACCCAGTCAATATATTCGGCGGTCTTTTTGCCCGGCCGAATGCCCGGGATG
>JAPLIX010000020.1 GCA_026388865.1 Pseudomonadota bacterium
CCCTACGGTGAAACAATCACGGCCGCAAAACTGAGTCAAATAGGCCGGGCAGAAGAATTTCTACGCAAACTCGGCTTCACCCAGGTCCGGGTGCGGCACCATAACGGCATTGCCCGCATCGAGGTGCTGCCTGCTGAGATGGGACGCTTTATGGAGCGTGCCCTGCAGGCCAAGGTAACAAAACAGCTGCGCCGCCTCGGCTACCAGTACGTGACGCTCGACCTCCAGGGCTACCGCATGGGCAGCATGAATGAAGTGTTAAAGAAAAGCTGACAGCCCTCAGCTATCAGCTTTCAGGTTAATGTATATTTTTATCAACCTACACTATTCAGGGGTTGACTCATCGGTTGCCGCGCTCTTATTACAGCTGCAGGGCCATGACGTAACCGGCATCAGCATGAGAATCTATTCCGGGAGCCCCGCTGCAGGCAAACAGGTCAATGCCTGCTACAGCCCGGATGAGGAACATGATATTGAGTATGCCCGGACCGTGGCAGAGTCTCTTGGTATTGCGTTTTATGACTTTGATTTAAAGGATGCCTATCGCAGCAACGTAATTGACTATGTAGCGCGTGAATACTGCGGCGGGAAAACGCCGAATCCCTGCGTGCGCTGCAATCAGCAGGTAAAATTCTCGGCGCTGCTTGATAAGGCCGCGGAGAGCGGCATAGCCTTTGACTCTTTTGCCACCGGCCATTACGCCCGGGTGGCATACGCTCCGGAGACTGGCCGCTATCTTCTGCAAAAAGCCCGTGACAGCAGGAGAGACCAGTCATACTTTCTCTGCATGCTTTCGCAGGAGCAGCTGCGCAGAACCCTGTTCCCCCTCGGGGACTATACAAAAGATATGGTGCGGGAGATAGCCCGCAGCCACAACCTGATAAGCCATGACCGTGCCGACAGCCAGGATTTTGCCGCCGGCAGCTACCGGCAGTTCCTGCCCGGAGAGACAGCAACAGGGTTCATTAAAGATCAAAACGATACCATACTGGGCACCCACAACG
This sequence comes from Pseudomonadota bacterium, assembly GCA_026388865.1. Classification (GTDB taxonomy): domain Bacteria; phylum Desulfobacterota; class WTBG01; order CAIYCZ01; family CAIYCZ01; genus JAPLIX01. The sequence continues at coordinate 1,005 of JAPLIX010000020.1, forward strand.
GCATCGGGGAGTTCACCATCGGCCAGCGCAGGGGCCTGAATATAGCCATGGGCAAGCCCTTCTATGTGACCGCCATTGACCACGAACATAATACAGTGTATGTGGGCGAAGAGGACGAGCTCTTTAAAACCGGGCTCATTGCAGCGGATGCAAACTGGATAAGCATCACGTCGCTGACCGCGCCCCTGGCGTTCACGGTAAAAGTGCGGTCCGCGCACGCCGGGGCTGCAGCGGTTATTCAGCCGGAGAACGGGGGAAAGGTACGGGTAACTTTTCGCAAGCCGCAAAAATCTCTCACGCCTGGACAGTGGGCGGTATTTTATGATAACGATACTGTGGTGGGCGGTGCTGTTATTGAAAAGACCCTCTAACGCTTAACTGCAGGCATATAATTTCCTGCATGCTCTTTTATTGTATCTGCCCGCGAGGTTTGTTATGAATGAAAATGATAAATTTAAAATACTGAATACTAAATACCGCATGCCCTGCTCCTGATCATCGCCAGCGTGGTCATCGTTAAGGTTGCAGGATATTGTTCACGGCGGAGGAATCCATGGGAAAAACAATACAGGAAATCAATGAAAAGATACGCAAGGGCCAGGCGGTTGTGGTCACTGCTGAAGAAATTATAGACATCGTGCAAAAAAAAGGCGCGAAAAAGGCTGCCGCGGAAGTTGACGTGGTGACAACCGGCACCTTCGGCCCCATGTGCTCATCAGGGGCTTATTTTAATATCGGGCACACCAAACCGAGAATAAAAATCGGCGGCGGCAAATGCTATCTCAACGGCGTGCCGTGCTATACCGGGTTTGCCGCAGTCGA
>JAPLIX010000250.1 GCA_026388865.1 Pseudomonadota bacterium
AGTCCCGCCGATGCCCACGCCCACAATTGTCGGCGGGCAGGGATTAGCGCCTGATTCCTTTACCCTGGTCACCACAAAATCCTTTATGCCCTTTTTCCCGTCAGAAGGCCTGAGCATGGTGACGCGGCTCATGTTCTCACTGCCGCCGCCTTTGGGGGCAAAGATGATTTTCAGTTTGTCTCCGGGCACCAGTTCAACATGCACGACCGCTGGGGTATTGTCGCCGGTATTCTTGCGGGTAAAGGGATGGCAGATGGATTTGCGCAGATAGCCTTCCTGGTAGCCGCGGCGCACGCCCTCATTGATGGCCTCAACAAGATTGCCGTCGATAATGCGCACGTCATCGCCCAGCTCAACAAAAAAGACGGCAAACCCGGTGTCCTGACACATGGGGATGGATTCATCCTTTGCAATCCGGGCATTCTCCGTAAGCATGCCCATGATCTCCCTGCCGATGGGAGACTCCTCGTTCTTCTCTGCGCTCTTGAATGCCTGCAGCACATCTTCACCCAGGTCAAAATTTGCTTCCAGACACATCTTCCTGACGTGGTCGGTAATTACCGCGCAGTTTACCTGTTTCATAAGGCAGTTTAAAATTTTTATTGAGAAGTTGGCGGTTATATAATAATAACGTGCTTGCGCCCCGGGACTTCTCAGGCGCTCGAAAAACTGTATAGATAAAAAAAATACCTATGTCAATGAGTTTAAAAATAGATTTGCACGTCCATACATCCCATTCTCCCTGCAGCGCCTTTCTGCCGGTGCGGAAGATTGAGCAGATTGCGCTCAAGCGCGGCCTTCATGGCGTTGCCATTACCGACCACAACACCATCGCTGGAGCCCTGGAGCTTAAATCCCTGGCCCGTCAGATAAAGGTTATCGTGGCGGAGGAGATTAAAACCCGGGAGGGGGAAATCATCGGCTATTTTCTCTCTGAAAAAATACCTGCCGGCCTGCCGGTGCAGGAGACCATTCGGGAAATCAGGAGACAGGGAGGCCTGGTCTCCATCCCCCATCCGTTTGATACGCTGCGCACCTCGCGCATCACCCGGGAAGCACTGGAGGAGATAATTGCAGATGTTGATATGATCGAGGTCTTTAATTCGCGGGATGTTTTTCAGAAGACGGATATGGAGTTTGTTGAAGAGAGTAAAAAATGCGGTGTTATCCCGGTGGTGGGAAGCGATGCCCATCAGCCGTGGGAGATCGGAAGGTCATACGCGATAATGGATGAGTTTGAGACGCCGCAGGATTTTCTCGCAGCCTTGAGGACCGCGCAGTTTGTTGCAAAGAAAAGCCCTATCTGGGTGCATATCATTACCAAGCTCACCAGACAGTTTAAATAATATTCACCGCAGCGAACGCTCAAAAGAGGCCACAGAACTTCACTGAAGTTTAAAACAAGAAACATTTTCCGTGCTATTCTGTCCACCCTCCGCAGTGCTCCTGCCCTCCGCGAGGCTTCTGGAGGCGGGTCGGATGACGGGTGTTTTCTGTGGCTAATTCTTTAACTTTTTCTATTTTTCCCTGGCAAGCATCACC
>JAPLIX010000184.1:0-1366 GCA_026388865.1 Pseudomonadota bacterium
AGTACGTGAGGTCCGCTTCGTAGTAGCCTTCACTGTCCTGGCGGATCGCTCCGTCAGGACAGAAGAGATAACAAACACCACACTTGATACACTTTTCATTGTCCCACACCGGCCGCTCAAACCGGAAATCTTCATTGCTGTTAAAATTATCCGCAATGGAGATGGCTTGATTAAATTGCGACTGAGCTTTTTTCTGTTGTTTAGTGCGTGTCATAACCTGTAACCTGAGTTTTCTATGCTGTCCTTCGATCGTTTTTCTTTACAAAATAGAATAGTTACTTTTTATAACTATTTTAGTGTAGAAAAAATAGTACAACAAAAAAAATATGTCAAGCTAAAAACAAAGGTTGAATAATTTATTCTTTCAAACCTATTCTTAAAGCCGGTTTATCTGCCCGCATTAAAAGCAGACAGTTGGCGGCAGCATGTGGATCATGAAGGCCTCCGGAGGTACTCCCAGGGCCACCCCGCCCTTAAAGAAGCGGTTGTCCATGAAGGTATAGCGCACCCATTCCCGGCGCTGCTCCTGCATCCGAATGATGTCATCAGCAGACGCTTTCAGGTCTTTTCTTTTGTCCACCAGCTGAAAGTAGGCTGCATATATTTCCTGTGCGGCATCCTCGAAGCATGCCGCGTTCTCCTCTTCCGGGCCGAATGCTATGCCCACACCATAGCCGATGCCGGATCTTGCTTCCTTGAGCTCAAACATCTTCAGATACCCCTGCTGCAGGTCACTGTAGATTCTGCCGTGCTTCTTCGTCACTGCTTCCATCTTCTGTTTGATAAAATCGCGGTCTTCATCATAGGCAATGGTCGGATAGACATCAAAAAATCCCGGGCAGCGCTCCAGCCCCTGCTCCGACACATGCTCAAACACCCCCATAAAAATGGGCACATGGGGATTGCGGGGGAAAGTCTGGATGCCGACCCACTGGATGGTGCTCTGATAGTCTCTTCCGGGGATGGTCACGGTCGCGCGGATATTTGAAACGCAGGCCTTTTCAAAATTTTTACAAATGCACCGGCATTATATCTGGTAATGGTATCAAGATACTTCTGTTTTAACTCTGCCAGAAACTGATCAGTAAGCATGGGTTCCTCCTTTTTTTAATCTTCATATCATACTTTCAAGTATAAGTTCAAGAGAATACGTTTCTAGACCTTGTACTTTTCCTTGACATCAATAGTATGTTATAATATATCACGACTAAGGAACAGCTCAACACAAATCCACATGTACTACTTCTGAATACGGAAATGCACGGTAACAAACAAATCAGCGATGGATACAGACCGGTCAACCAGAGCCTTTTGAAATTCAAACATCAGGTGAACGGGCGGGAAATTATTTTCCACGCGTTTTATT
>JAPLIX010000184.1:1429-7692 GCA_026388865.1 Pseudomonadota bacterium
CCTTCCAAGGAGGCTTCTATGAAACGGGGTATTAAAAGTAAAAACAGCCAGCTGAGCATTTTCCTGCTGCTTCTCCTCGTCATCCCGGTCCTGCTCATGACTGCATCATGCGTAAAACAACAGACGATCGGCGTCATCTTCGCCCTCCATGGCGGGTTTGACAACTACAAGCCACAGTATCTCTGGGATTCATCAGTTCAGATGTTCTCCTATGACCCGAAACACCCGGTCTATCAGCTGATTATATGGACCCCGGACAGCTGGGGAACGGTCCTCCAGCTGGGCAATGCGCCGAAAGAAATCCCCAAATATGCTTTTGAATACCAGCGCCTGGGCGGCACTGACCCGTTTGCCGGGATTAGCGCCCAGCAGTTTGCCAATCTCAAGGCCGAGCTTGAAAGCCAGGGCAAATCAAAGGGCTTTAATTTTGTGTTTGACTATGTACAATGGATGTCGGGCGATGACGTATCCCACTATGCCTATCCCCGGTTCCTGTATAACGGCCCTCCGGGCAATACCGCCAAATGCAACTACTGCGGTGAAAAGGAAGCTGACGGGCCCTGGCCCGGCTGCGACCCGGAGCGTTACAATGTTGACGGGCCGGTCGACCGCCTGATCAAACAAAAAGTCTCCCGTATTATTATTGTGGACATGACCGTGGGCGGCGTGCGTTTCTCCAAGACCTTTGACTCTGTCCAGATGATAAAGCGCGCCCTGAAAGAAAGCGGCAATGAGTCAATCCCGGTCACCTGGGTTAATGATTACACCAGCCTCATGGAACGCTCTTACCCGACAGAACCCGCCGGGTGGACCGCGACTATGGGCGCTCCGACAAAAGACGTCAGCGTCCCCCTGGAGGGAAGCCCGAACCCGGTGGCAGCGGACCCTGACCTTGCCGCGCTGCATGTTGAAGGAATTGAGGCCGGCATGTCAGACAAGGTTTCTGATGCCGAGACCGGCGTAATTATTCTGAACCACGCGATAAATGACAACAAGGAATATTTTGACCCGAAGATAAATGATACGCTGCTGATAAACAAGAATATCAAATCCCAGCTTATCTCCCGCCACCCCGGCATGAACCCGGCAAACATCATCGGCGCCTATATGGGTATTTACGAGGCTGACCCGGACTGCAAAGGCGCAAAGGGGCGCACGCGCAACATGCGCGGCGAGAACCTCGGCTATGCCTGGCTCTACGAGAGCGCGAAACAGCTGCCCGGCGATGAGTGGGGCTACCTCTACTGGGACGCACTTGAGTATCTTAAAAACCGCGGGGTGAAGCACATCGTGATCGGCTTTGCCCAGATTGTCACTGATTCTGTTTTAAACCTCGTTGAAATTCAAAATCAGATCGCAAAAGAGATCGGCACCAAAACCTGGCTGCACGCCGCGACCGGCGACACCGCCACCTATCCCGGCGTCGGGAACCCCTTTGCCGAATACTGGGGAATGTGGGTCAGGACCGATTGCGGCGGCATGCCGTGCTGCTTCAAGATGGGCGGCTGCAATGACGGCGGCGTCTATCCTCCCCCGGTCCAGAAATGCCCGCGCGACGACTTGGAACCATCCCTTGCATATGCAGTCAGCGAGTACGGAAACCTGGGCTATGATCAGGCGCTTGGCGCCCCGGACCCCGCTAAGCCCGTGCAGCAGCAGTATACGGGCACGTGGGCGATGTGGACGCCGCCCAATGACGATCCGCGCCTGAGCAAACTGCTGGCGAAATATGTTCTTCAGGCAGCAAATGATGAGCTTAAGTGACAGTACGATATAGTTCTTCTTTTCACTATAAAGGCATAAGGAGAATAAAGTATGGAAAAGTTAAACAGAAGAGATTTTGCGAAAAAGGCTTTCGGCGCCGGCGGTCTGCTCACGCTCGTTACCGCGCTAAATTTCCCGGAGGCAGCGGCAGCATTCAGCGGCCCTGAAGTAGTTGTTCCGAGCAATAAATTCCTGAACCGCCCGGACCTGGGAGACGCCATCAAGTCCATGTACATGACCTATGACTCAACCTCGCCCTACCCGCACAAATTCAACGAAACCATCAGCAAGCACCAGCTGCGGGCCCTGGAATTTTTTGTCACCAAGGGCATGGACAAGGAATATGCCGAGCACTATGTGGCGACCATGAAGCCGGTGCTGCTGAAAATCAAGGAAGCGATTGAAAAAGAAAAGAATCCTGAGAAGGCGCTGGTTGCCCTGTTTGATGACAACCCCTGCTCCTTCCAGCTTTTTGACCGGATTAAAGTCAAGCCCGGCGAGCGCAGCTTTCCCTGTCCCTACAAGGGAAAGCTTCAGGACTGCAAGTACTGGCTGGGGACATTTAAAGCCATCGAGTGGAAAGATGTCTGCAACCGCTGGTGCATTCCGACCTGGACCGGCTTTGCCGAAACCCTCGGCATAAAAATTAAGGTCCAGCCAAGCGATGAGTGCAAAGTTAAACTGGCGTAACCCCTGCAAGAGGAGGAATATATATATGGATACCAAAAATACACCTGATTCTCTTTTCCTTACAGAATCATCAAACAATCAACCATCATGCATGTCCCGCCGGGACTTTGCAAAAAAGGCTGCCGGCATCAGTGCTGTATCAGCGTTTGCTTTGATGAGCCTGCCCCAGCTTGCGTTTGCCTGGATGAATAACGAAATCGAGGGGCGGGATGATCTCGGTGACGGGCTCAAGTCAATTATTAAAACCTACAACACCATTGACCCCTATCCGCTGAAGTTTAACGAAGGCCTGGTGCGGCAGCATTTGCGCAGCCTTGACTTTGCCGTGCGCAAGGGAGTGGCGAAGGAGCATGCCGAGCACTTTGTGTACGTGCTGGGCCCGGTGCTCGAGCGGCACATAAAGCCGGCAGTCGCGAAGCTGGGAAAAAATATTTTCCTCTGGGGCATCTTTGAGCGGACCGGCTGCTCCTACCAGCTCTACGAGCATATAAATATCAAGGAAGGCGAGCGAACGTTTTCGTGCCCGTACAAGCGGGCCCTGGAATATCACAATAAAGAGGTCGGCACCTACAACTTGAAGTGGGAAGATGTGTGCGCCAACTGGTGCAGCCTTACCTGGAACGGCTTTGCCAAGGTGGCCGGCGTGGAGATAAAAATTGAACCGGGTGAAACCTGCAAGGTATCGGTTGTCTAACAGGCTGTTGAAAAACACCCCTCTGCTTCGTTGTGCTCATCCTTCGTCATTGCGACGTACGGTATTCCGCACAGGTAGCAATCTGCCTGGGCAAATGAACGTCCTTTTATGCTCACAGGTTATTAATCACTAAGGCTGATTTGCATTCTCAGCTTCACTTTACATAACCTAATGAGCGAAGGTTTTCAGTAATAGCTTGATCCGGCTTAGGCAAATCTTTATTACCCTCTATCGGGATAAAAGAACGGTTCCAGCGTTCCAACTGCGCATTCAGCTTCTGTGCTTTCTGTGGCAGTTTATCAACCAGATTGGTGGACTCAAGAGGATCGTCGGTGATGTTATACAGCTCGCATCTCCCATCAGAAGCCCAGAGATACTTGAAATCGCCAGAGTAAATTGCTTTAAGATCTCGCGCAAGGTGTTTTAAGTCCTGGCGCCTTTTCCATGTTGGGTCCTGAAAATTCTCGGCAATTATAGTTCTGGTTTTTTCAGGGAATTGAAAAACAATGCCCTGGATGTTTTCAGGAATAGGGAGCGAAACAGTGTTAAGAATTTCCGGGAAAATATCAACCAGGGATACCGGATCAACTACCACTTCCGGTTGCTTGCGCCATGAGGGATATTTAATAATCAAGGGCACTCTTAAGTTGTCCTCATAAAGCGCTATGCCGTGGGTCATTAAGTGGTGCTCTCCAAATGATTCTCCATGATCAGAGGTTACGATAATCATGCTCTGTGCAAATAATTTCAGCTCCTGTAATTTTTTCATGAGCTTTCCCACGGCATCATCCACAAACGATAATTCTCCATCATACAGCGCCATGAGATGATTCTTTTCTTTTAGCGACAACCCATGCTTGCGTTTTATAACATCTGTTAACAGCTCCAGCTCTTTTTCTTTATAAGAAGCTGCGGAAGTGCTTGTATATGCATATATCACCGTATCATCTCTGCCTGGATAGCGCGTATCAAACGGTGCAGGAGGCATATAGGATTGATGGGGGTCAAAATAATGAATAAAGAGAAATACCGGCAGCGTAACATTAAAGAGTAAAAACTTCTGTTGTGCTAATTGCGTTTCACGATTATTGAGCCATGCAAAGACCAACTCATTTATTTCGTGTGCTCTTCGTTCTCCCCCCCAGGGGTCTAAGTTATCATCATAATAATTAAATCCCTGCCCCAGGCCAAAGACTGCCTTACAAAATGTACCCGCTATTATTCCCGCTGTGTCATATCCGTGTTTCGATAAAATTTCAGCTATCGTAACATTATTATCACTGAGCTTTGTGCAGAAATAGGGGGGCTTTGCATGCTCTGACCGGTGCGCGTTATGCATGGAAGGGTAACAGCCGGTCATGAGTGATGCATACGAGGGAAGTGTCCAGGGAGCAGGTGCATACGCTCTTTTAAACATACTATTCTCACGCGCGAACCGGTCTATGTTCGGGGTTGTGTTTCGTTCGTAACCATAGCAGGAGACATGGTCTGCGCGCACGGTATCAATGCTTATGATAATGACGGAAGGCCGCTGCGTTAGTATAGTAAATAATTCTTTGCTAAAGTTATCAGTATTCGTCTTGAGCACTATCTCTGCGGTTCCCCACGCGACAACACCAAATAGCAGTAATAAATATGCAGCTGCACCCGGCAGTGGCAGGAAGCTTAATATTTTCTTTAAAACATTAAGAAGCCCAATAACAATAAAAAACAGAGCACAGCAACCGCCGATGATCGCCCCATTCACCATGAGTCGTTTGGGAGTTAAATCAAGGAATCTGCCTGGAAGAAAAGATTCATTAATAAAGGTGCCTGCCAGAAGAAATGCACACAGGCTGATATATAGGGCAAACAAGACCCGGCGCTGTGTTTCCTTGCTTGCGATACCTGATGAAAGCCGTAAAAGAAGCAGATACATCCCGCCACAAAATGCGCAAAACAATAGATTAACAATTATAGCTGCCGGCAGCTGAGTTTTAAGGAATAATTTATTGCTAATGATAGCCAGGCCGGCGCATAGCAGGATAGAGGTAATACATCCACTGTAACAAACTATTTCTGCGTCGAAAATATTTCGCGTGTTTCTTCTGCAGCGCCTTATAAAATGCTGCAAACAGGCTACAATCATTCCTGCGACAGCCCCAGCTATGGTATAAACGTTGATTGTCAGGAGTACGGTCGAGAGATGCAGAATCGGGTCGCGTGTTAGATGAAGCAGAGCTTCTATGATCGCAAATACAAGCCAGCCTATCCCCCAGATGCAGAAGCCGTGCACGATATTTCTGGTAAATGAGGGCTGTAGATTTAATGTATTCATAGAACCGTAGTTTTTATTGGCAGCGTTTGCAGCAAGCGAAAAGCTTTTAAGCTAATTAAATTACATTAACGATAAAAGTCAATTATAGAGTTTGGTAGTGGCAAGAAGCGTGCTGAGTGTCCACCCTCCGCAGTACATCCTCCAAAGAAGTCCTGGCCTACGCGAGTCTTCTGAGTCGAATCGAAAAACGGATGCTACGGAGGACGGGCTGAGTAACTAATGATGAGTGAAAGTCGGTGACCCGCCTACGTCCTTTGCGGGACTACGACGCGGTGACAGGCACAGTGCACACAGTAAAAACAAAGGTGAAAAGCGGCAAGAAAAAAGGATAGTCTGCTATAATCAGAACCATCCCTTTTAAGTAATACAATGAAAAGAGTTTATCAGCTGAGAGATAATGTCGGAAATCCAGCGCGCATACAGCTGCCGAAAACCACTTCAAGCGGCGTGGTGCGCATCGTGCCAAGCTTCTGAAAAATATCCGGCCGCTCCTTCTGCACCATGGGCATGATCTCGGCGAGCGCCCCGCCCACAAGCTTCGGCGTCTCATACGGGTCAAGCATGCCCGGCAGGGTTTTCTTGATCGACCCGAGCAGGTAATCAATGTCATCAGGTGATAAAATATATGGCATCACGGCGTTGCCGATCATGTCCTTGTAATCATAGAGCTTGATCACTTCATCCCGCCACCAGTCAAGATATACCGCGACGCCCTCCCGCGATATTTTTCCTTCAACAAGAGCGTAGGTTACCGCATTTGCTGCCTTCCAGCCGCTGATGACAGCGCCGGTCATCTCC
>JAPLIX010000184.1:7781-9075 GCA_026388865.1 Pseudomonadota bacterium
TGGCACCACACCGCGTCTGAAACCAGAAGCACCTGGTCCTGGTACGGGTCCACGATATGGGAAAGCATATTGCCGACCGCAGGCAGGGCCCGCTTCACTTCAGCCTTGGCAAACCAGGGCGCAAAGTACCCTTCGCTGGTGACGCGCTTGAAGATCGCCTCGTGGTCGCGGCCGGGATGGAGCGAGGTGACCATGGCAAAATGCTGATCACTGCCGGCGCGCGGGGTCATCCAGATGCGCATGGCCGGGCTTTCATTGAGGAATATCTGGAACAGCCCGTATTTTTCCGGTGGCTCAACGCCTGACATTTCATACCCGAGGGTGGTGGCGGTGCCGAAATATTTTCGACCCCGGTTCTTGCCGAGCGTCCGCGCGATTTTAGAAGCCCGGCCGTCCGCGGCGATGACAAAGGTGCCCTTGAAGCTTCTGCCTTCGGCTGTCTTTACCGTGACCCGGTTTCCTTCCGTGTGTGTCCCAATGACATTATAGCCAGAAAAAACATCCACATGACAGCCGCGCGCCTCATCCAGCAGTCCCTGCAGCAGAGCACCCTTGTTATAGACCGCGCTGATCCGTCCCGCCGAGCCTTTTTTTATATTTTCATCATAATTCCCCAGCGTTACCTTATTGCCCCGATGGGTATAAATGGCCCAGGTGTAGAAGTCCTGGTGCGGCCCCGTGTAGTTCACCGAAAAGCCGTAACGCGGGAAACAGATGCGTTTTTCCCGCTCATTTAAAAGCACGCGCTCACCGAGGTATTTCCCGGTAAGCGTTACCACCATCATGCTGCAGGCGCGGTTGATGTCCGCGATGTTGTCCTTGCGCTCGATGAGCGCCACGCTCAGCCCGTTCTCACCGGCTGTTTTTGCCGCCATGAGACCCGCGGGACCGGCGCCAACGACGATAACATCATATTCTTTTGCCATCTTTTCTCCTTTTCAAGAACCTCGTATAGTCAAAACAAACCACAGAGAACTCTAAATATAAATTATTAAAAACTATCAGCGGTCTGCCGTCAGCTGTCAGCTTTTTCCGTGCGTCGAAGATCTCCTGTGCCCGGTTATATGCTGTCACTATGTAACACGTTGCTGTTTTCTGAGTCAATATTTTTTTACCAAAATATCCTCCCAACCGCACTGTGCAGGCTTTTCCAACCCTCTTCAACAAAGCAGCCGATGGTTATATGTTTAATAGTTAATATACTTAAATAAGTTCCATAGAATAAGTTCCTTAGAATAATTGTATGACGATGTTTTTTATACCTTGACATCAAATTTCAAATAATATAATAAAT
>JAPLIX010000562.1:0-642 GCA_026388865.1 Pseudomonadota bacterium
GTTCCGCAATGGCTTTCAGGGGATTGGTCTGGGAAAGGGCGATAATGGTGATTGCATTCCAGTTGTCCCCGATGCGCAGCTTTCCCTTCAGATGGGTACTCTTTTTTTTCATCAAGTTTTATTTCCTGATTTATATGAATAGAGTTAACAAGCACAGTGCATATCATAGTGTACATTTATTTTCATCGCAATCTGAATTTTTATTTCTCGGGAGACTGCGTCGCTCGAAAATAGTTTAGAACGCTTTTTGTAACGCCGGGACATTTATATTGACACACAAGAGCCTTCTACCTATACTTTGTCTATCCAAGAGTTGACCGGTTTCATACCTCGCAAGCCCGCCCTGCAGGCGGGGAGATTTGCATTTTTAGAAGTAGCTTATTTTTCAGTGAGCCGTGCGTGAATTGCAGAGAGGGAAAGAGGTATTATGGAATCAGGCGAATGGTTAAAGCAGTCTGATTATGACATGGAAACCGCAGAATATATGTTCCAGGGCGGAAGATATTTTTATGCTGTTTTCATGTGTCATATGGCCATTGAAAAAGCCCTCAAGGGAGTTTTTCATCAAAGGTATAATGAGTTGCCGCCAAAAACGCATAATCTCATATATCTTCTCAATAAAGTAATGGCCAAGCCTGAGGA
>JAPLIX010000562.1:702-1779 GCA_026388865.1 Pseudomonadota bacterium
CAGATTTGTAGCAAAGCTTAATGAGGCGAGTGTTGCCACAAGATATCCCGAGCAGATCGAAAGTCTGCAAAAGGCTTATACAAAAGATATCGTCCGGGATATCATCGATAAAACAGGGGAAACAATAGCATGGATAAAAAAACTGCTCTAAATATTTTAGGCCAGTTTAAGGCTCAGTTAGAACGAAAAGGGATAAGGATCAAAAGTCTGGTTCTTTTCGGCTCATGTGTTGCAGATACTTGCAGGGAAGGCAGTGATATTGACGTGGTGGTTATATCCGAAGATTTTACCGGGAAGGGTTACTGGGAGCGCATAGATATTCTTTCCGATGCTATCTACGAGGTTTTTCAGCCGATCGAGGCAATAGCCATGACTCCCCATGAATGGGAATCAGAACAATCCCTGATAGCCGGATACGCAAGAAGCGGCGAAGTGCTGTTTGCGCAATAAGCAGAGAGGCATTTTTTTGAATTAAAAAGAGGCACGGTCGTTTCTGACCCTGCCTCTCTGTTTTATTTCCCTGTTGACCTTTTAGCCTGTTGGCCTTTTTACCTTCCTAATATCATTCTCGGCACCGCTTTCACCGGGCCGTGGAACGTGCTGATGCCGCCATTGTCCATATCTTCGATCAGGTAAATATACTGCTTGCCGTTAAAGACCAGATCATCGACAAAATCGTAGTCAGCACCAGCAGTAGGAGAACCTTCAGCCGGTATTAATGAAGGATTTACTTTTCGGAAGCCCTCTGCCCGCCAGACATTGAAACCGGCATTGTCTCTTTCTGATTCAGTTGTCCATTCGAGTTTTACTTTCTGATTTGCAGGAGTTGCTTTCAGAGAAGACATTTCGATCAGTGTGGGCGGTGCTGTGGTGGTGGTGGTTTGATTACGGCAGTCATCACGCTCAGCTTTCACCCTTTCATATGCATTCTTCCAGCACGCAGCATCACATGAACCATAGTAAACAGAAGCTCTGCCTTTGCATTGAAAGTTCGGATAGGTATGTGCCCCTATCAATATATCTCTGGCACCATCGCCCTTCACATCTGCCGCGCCACATGGGAAACTGAAACCAGAA
>JAPLIX010000562.1:1816-3303 GCA_026388865.1 Pseudomonadota bacterium
GTTGTGTTTAAACCATTCTTAGAGCCAAGATAAATAAAAGCTTTTCCACGCATACCATCATACCAGGGTGAACCAATTATAACATCATCATACCCATCATTATTGACATCGCCAACCTTATTAACCCAACCAACTGATGCTCCGGCTACACCTGTGCTGACTATTGAATAATTATTAGCGTTTAATCCTGTAGCTGAACCATAATAAACAAAGGCAGCACCCTCTTGAGGCACACCATTGTTATACCAATAAGCCCCAACAATAATATCATCATAACCATCACCATTAACATCTCCCGCTGGAGCTACTCTATCACCAAAGTTTCCTCCTGCTTGCTTGCCCTCAATTATCAAATTTGGTGTCGTACTCAATCCAGAAGCTGAACCATAATACACATAAACCCGCCCTGCATTGGGAAGACCATTGTTATAGTATCCCGTGCCTATGATTACATCTAACCAGCCATCTCCATTAACATCACCTGCAATACATGATGCAAAGCCGAACGAACCACCAACTTGATCGCCAGTGACTGTCCAGCCAGGGGTGGTACTTAACCCTGCAGCAGAACCATAGTAAATAGATGCCTGACCAGTATCATTATTATAGCCACAAGAAGCAATTATTACATCATCATAGCCATCCTTGTTTAAATCTCCACTGATATTCATAGGTCGAAAACCTAATAGAGCACCAGGTTGATTGCTCTCAATCATCCAATCAGCTGAAGGTTTTAATCCTGTTGCCGATCCATAATAGACATAGGCGCGGCCCTCATTTATTTGCCCATTACTGTATTGATGTGCACTCACTAGAACATCACCATAACCATCTCCGTTAACATCTCCAATTCCAGTTGCGTGACCAAACGCAGAGCTTTCCTGATCATTTGCCACTGTCCATGCCGGAGTTGTACTCAAACCAGATGATGAGCCATAGTAAAGTGAGACATGTCCTATTCCCCCATATCGCCATTGATTCCCAACTACAACATCTTCATAGCCATCGCCATTTACATCGCCTGCTGAACTAATATAAAATAATTGTTCATATTGCTCCGTGCCATCAATATACCAACTGGGTGCTGATGAAATCTCTGCAACAGCAGTCTGAATGCCTGCTGCTACAAATAGCGCCAAAACCGATAAAATTGTTCTTGCCCTTTTCATGCTTGCGCCCTCCTCTTAAAATGTTTTTTTGTTCTTTGTTTTGTAGGAGCAGCTTCAGCTGCGAATGTAACGCCGCAACCGCGATTATCGCGGAAAAATCCGCTCCTGCCTCTTTAAAAAATTATTGCCGGTGTAAGTTTATCGCGCATTAAGGCGCTCCCTCCTTCCAAAATCAATCACCTCCTCTATCTTTATAGGCCTCGGCCACGCCGAAGAGTTACCTCTGACTATGTAGTGGTGCTCTTTGGCGCACTCGCGCAGGTACGATTACATCGCGGATAAATCCGCTCTTACCCCAAAAAAAATTAACGATACGCG
>JAPLIX010000562.1:3469-7204 GCA_026388865.1 Pseudomonadota bacterium
AACACAGACAAGGAGCCGCGCCATTTCTGGCGCGTTCCTGTCAGTGCCGTTTCTTGGGTTAAAAATTGGTGGTTTTCTGGAGAAACGATCACTGCAAAAACGCAGTGTTATTTTCTATTTTTTAAATATCAGCTACTTCATGGTATCCCTTCGTGTCTGACCAGGGCACAACAAAATCAGTAAAAGTTTTGCCGGCAGACCATGGTAAATCTTATGCGTTTACAGATCGATCAACTGTTTTTATTTTCCTTTTTTGAGGAGTTTTTGACTTAAAATAACCGATCATCTCCTCTGTGGACATTCCGGATAACATCTTTGACAGCTTTGTCCGCCGATCTCTTTGAAACTTGACACAGTCGAATTTTTTAATCATGCAATATCTTTCTGTGAGAACTATTGCCTCTAAAGAAACACAGACTAAGGTTGATATATTTTAACAAGTTTTATTGCATTTTACAGTCATGTTTTTAAAATAGCAATAAAATAATATGCCGTAGCGCCGTTTAAAAAAACTGCGGCGCCCTCAAATAGCTTACAGCGCTTCTGGCTTGACGCATTATTATTTCAATTGTATTATCCGATTCATTCAGCTCAAACAGTTAGCAGCATGATAAATCAACAGAATGCTATCCGGCAACGGCTATGAGTCATCGTCTGGAGACTTTTTGCAGCACAACTGATAAAAAAACTGCGTTGAGGTTTTTGTGAAATATAAAGATACTGATGTAGATGAATGGCCGGCATCATGGGCAGTATTTCCGGAAGATGTACGATATGGCAAGCAGATTTTGCCCTATATGAAGAAGTTTATTGAATCCCTCAAGCGGAAAGATTTAACGGTAAAAACAGTTAACAGCCATATTGATGCGTTGTGGGCGCTGGGCGGTAAGATTATTGATGCAGTAAATGATGAAGAAAAGAACAGAACAAAAGAACCCTTGAAACTGCTCCTGGAAATGATTGATGAAGAGGGTGGCCCATTAATGGATTGCAGGGAGGATCAGGCAGCATTTGATAGAACATGCAAAAAGTTTTACCGGTTTCTGCAGGATGCTTAATAAAAAAATATTAAATCAACAGCCTGATTGATGCCAGTTTTCCGTTCCGCTTTGAGTGTCCTGGGCGGCAAACCGAAGTTACTGAACTTTTCAAAAACCTCTTCCCGCTTTTTTGCAACCTTCTTATTGAAGCCCTCGGCATTAATCACGAACCGCTCGTGGGTGGCCTCGGATATTTTATCAACACCGTCATCAGCCACAATGGAGAAGGAGAGCTTCTTTCCTTCCACTTTCTCCAGCGTTACCTTCACGTTCACCGTCAGTCCGGAAGGGGTTGCCGCAAGGTGTTTCAGGGTAAAGCCGGTGCCAACGCTCTGCTCATCAGGCCAGTCTAAATGCGCGGTAAGCATTTTGATGCACGCCCATTCGAAAAGCCCGACCATAAAACCGGTGGCAAGAACATTGGGCATGACCTGAAACTCCGGGGCTTCGGGAAACAGGTAGGGAACGGTTTTATTTTCAGGTACCGTGTACTGAAAGGCAAAAGTTAACCCTGGCTTCAGTGAGTCTTTCATAAACAACCTCGCGCTATTCAATTGCCGTGTTGATGAGTTTGAGAGTCAGCGGCAAAAGCGCCCTGACCCTCAAACCCGGTAACTCCGGCACGTTTAACAGTATGTAATGGCACCGGCAATGCTGCGGCTATTTCGAGAGTGAACCGGTTATAGCCTTTACCACGCCATCGCTGCTTACTGCTTCAATAGTCAGCAGCTTGCCCTTCTTGTTGTAATAATCAATTAACGGCGCGGTCTGCTTGTTGTAGGTCGCAAGGCGGTTCAGGATGGCTTCTTCGGTCTCATCGCTTCTCTGAATTACCGGGCTGCCGCACTTGTCGCAGATGCCCGCCACTTTGGTCGGCATGGTCTTAACATTGTAAATGGCCTGGCACGCTGCGTTGGAGCAGGTGCGCCGGGTGGTGAGGCGGTCCAGCACCACCTGCTTGCCGATCTCCATATTGACCACGAGGTCAATGGTAAGGCTTAGTTTCTTCAGCAGCCCGCCAAGGGCTTCGGCCTGTGGAATGGTGCGGGGAAACCCGTCCAGGATAAAGCCCTTTTTACAGTCAGGCTCCTGCAGCCGCTCTTCCATCATGTCCATAATCAAAGAATCAGGCACGAGGTCGCCCCGGTCCATATATTCTTTCGCCTTTTTCCCGAGGGGGGTTCCCTCTTTCACGTTATTGCGCAGCATGTCTCCTGTTGAAATATGCGCTGAGCCGTCATGCGCGATCAGCAACTTGGACACCGTGCCCTTGCCTGCTCCCGGTGAGCCTAACAGAATTATTTTCATGGTTCCTCCTTTAAACAAGTGTTGGAAATGTTTATATTTGAGAACGTGGAATGTACTAAAAAACAGTTATTGCTGCAATTAATTTTTTCAGCGCAGAAGGCTGATCAGAAAATTGAGGGACGTTATATAGTCCCTTCGGTTGGACAGAAGGTCATCATGAAGAGGGCCATGAATATCCTGTCCGAAGAGAACCTTCTTCCCCTTTACTTCAGTTACCAGAACAATGGAGCCGGGCGAATGACCGGGACAGTGATACGCGGTGATGCTGCCGCTGCCGAGCTTGAAGGTCTCCTCTGCTGCCTGTATTTTATGGTCAATTGCTAATGGTTCAAGGTGCGCGTTGTACCACTGTGCGGCAGTTACCCTGCTGTCCCCCGCTTCAAGATACTCCGCATCCAGATCATGCGCCGCAATGGCGCAGCCATACTGCTTGCGGACTGCTGCAGCGCCGCCCGCATGGTCATAGTGGCAGTGGGTGAGGAAAAGGTATTGTATCTTTGCGGCTGCCGGCAGGCACTGAGAAATATTCTGTACCAGCTGCTGGTGGCCATTCCCGCACCCGGCATCAATGAGCGCAGCCGCATTATCAAAGGCTAGCAGATACATCGCGGCATCGCCGGAGCCGGTCAAAATATCTCCGCCTACCTGCCAGACATGATCAGTTATTTTCATGGCCTTAAGGTTTCCCGGCATTACTCTTTTATGAAGTAGCGATGGTACTCTTCTTCCGCGAGGTGGCTTTGCAGAAGCCTGCTCACAAGCGAGAAGATTTCGTTAAGCTCCTCGTCGGTGAGGCGCTTCCTGAGAAGCGCCATGAGCCCGTCATCAGAGAATTTCTGCAAATAGCATACAACCGTGTTCTCATCCGTTTCACGGTCAAGGCCAAAACCGATCAGCCCCTCATAGTGTTCAACAAATTCATGGGAGTGTCTGGACATAATAAAAACCGGCCTTTAAAAACAGATTGAACGTTTTATTTCACCTCTACAATAAACTGGCGGTGCTCGTCTTTCAGGGTTGAGGCATCGATGACCTCAAGGGTTCTGTTTTTCATGGATGGCGTGCTCAGCGCGTCAACGCACACCCGGGCAATCTCCTGCCTGCTGACCATGCCATAGATTTTCCCGCCCGCGCCGAACACCACCTTACCCGTGAGCTCTTTATCTGACAAACCGCCGGGGCGTATTATCGTATAGCTTATGCCGCAGTCCCTGATAAACGCCTCTGATTTTTCCTTCATCCTGACAGGCCCTTTTTCATGGCCGCCCTGGCCAGGTTCTGATTACCCCTGTTGTCAACAGCATTGTTCTCCCTGGCACTGAAGGGCTTCTTTGAGCCGATGGCACTGATGAGCAACGCCGCTCCCTCGAGTGCCCGCTCAAGCGAC
>JAPLIX010000114.1:0-8554 GCA_026388865.1 Pseudomonadota bacterium
ATTAAAAAAACAGAAGAAAGAGCACAGAACAAAGATGACAAACAACAAGTTTGTCTGAGAGTCTGTGTTCTGTCCTCTGCAGTTTTATTCCAGCTTCGTTGCCTCATCAATCAGCATGATAGGGATGTCGTCTTTAATGTGATAGAGCAGTTTGCACGTATCACAGATAAGGCCATCCTGTTTTTCATTTAACCGAATATCTCCTTTGCACTGGGGACAGGCAAGAATATCAAGTAAGTCTTTGCTCATGGCCATACGCTCTCCTTTGCTTATCATCTATGCATCCCTTACATCTGCGTTTATCTGCATCCTCCGCTGCTTACCGGCTCTCCCTGAGAATCCATTGCGCCGCAGCATACAGATCTGCTGCAATGTGATGCGGAGGCTGACGCTGCGCCTCTTCATGAAGCGCCAATTCAGTTTTGCCATATCCGGTCATGACCATAACTGCCCCGGCCCCAACGTTGTGGGCGAGAGGAGCGCGCCACATCAATTCCCAGGTCAGCAGCAGCCGTACGTATCAGGCCGGGAAAAGGTTTGCGGCACTGGCACGCAATCCGGTACTGTTCTATGGCCGCCTCGGGATGGTGCGGGCAATAGTAATAGGCGTCAATCCGCGCCTTCTCTTGATCAAGCAGCGCTGAAAGACGCTGGTGGATTGCGGGCAATAATTCTTCCTTGAGAAGCCCCCTGGCAATTCCTGCCTGGTTCGTGACCACTACTGTTTTAAAGCCAGCCTCATTGAGCAGCCTGATCGCATCACCAGCCCGGGGAATCAGCTCAACCTGGTCAGGGTGATTTAAATAGCCGACCTCGATGTTGATGGTGCCGTCTATTTCATCGACGTGCCGGAAAAAGAAGCGGATATCACAGGATGCGGCGATTTCTTCTTTGGCAAGAATCCGGGTAACCTCAGGGTCGCCCTGGACTAACTCCACAAAATCCTTCTGCTCACTCCATGCCTGCAGCGCGTTTTTCTGCATCAGCCGGTACGCGTTTTCACGGGTCATTCCGCGCTGGGTAAGCTCAAGCAGCAATTTCTGTGAAAAAAATATCCCCCTGGTGAGGTTCATGTTTGCCGTCATCTTTTCCGGGTACACGAGCAGATTTTTAATGAGGCTGGTAAACCTGACCAGCATGAAGTCAAGCAGCGTGGTGCTGTCGGGCCCGATGACCCGCTCGACGGAAGAGTGGCTGATGTCACGCTCGTGCCACAGCGCCACATTTTCCATGGCAGCAAGAGCGTTGCCGCGCAGCACGCGGGCAAGGCCGGAAATGTTTTCTGAAAGGATCGGGTTCTGCTTGTGGGGCATGGCAGAAGAGCCCTTCTGCCCGGCGGAAAAGAATTCCGAAGCTTCCGAGACCTCGGTGCGCTGCAGATGCCGTATCTCAGTAGCAAACTTATCGAGCGAGCTGCCGATAAGGGCCAGGGTGGTGAAGTACTCGGCGTGCAGGTCGCGCTGGAGTATCTGCGTCGAGATCGGGGCGGGCTTGAGGCCGCATTTTTCACAGACATGCTGTTCCACAAACGGAGGATTGTAGGCAAAGGTGCCCACCGCGCCCGAGATTTTGCCATAGCTGATATTTTCCCTGGCGCGCTCCATGCGCCTGCGGTGCCGCTTCATCTCGTCATACCAGACCGCCAGCTTCAGGCCGAAGGTGATCGGCTCAGCGTGTATGCCGTGGGTGCGGCCGATCATGGCGGTGTCTTTATACTGCAGGGCCTTGTCTTTAAGCACGGCGAGAAAATCGTCAATATCCTTAAGAATCACTTCAGCAGATTCTTTCAGCAGCAGGGAGAAAGAGGTGTCAAGAATATCGGAAGAGGTCAGTCCCCAGTGTATATAGCGGGCATCTTCTCCCACGTATTCCGCCACGCAGGTGGTAAAGGCGATAACATCGTGCCTGGTAACCTGCTCAATCTCATCAATCCTCTTGATGTCAAAGCGCGCTTTTTCTTTAATATTTTTCAGCGACGGTTCCGGAACCAGGCCCAGCTTACAGAGCGCTTCGCAGGCAGCTATCTCAATCGCAAGCCACTTTTGAAAGCGGTTCTCGGGAGACCATATTTTTTTCATTATGTCGCGTGCGTAGCGATCTATCATGGCAGTGCTCCGGCTGAAAGCCCGCAGCAATCAGCTTTCAGCGTTAGAAAATAAAATGTATGCGGTTACTTCTGTTGCAATGCTCCCGGCGAGGTATTTAATCCGGAAATCAAACGGCATCTGCCGTCTTGCATTCCTCCTCCCGCAGCACCCTGCGCAGCACCTTGCCGGCCATACTTTTGGGCAGTTCTTCCTTGAAGATAACTTTTTTCGGGATTTTATATTTGGCAAGATTCTCACGGCAGTATTTAATAATCTCTTCCTGGGTGGCGGTGCAGCCTTCTTTCAAGACTGCATAGGCGATAAGTTTTTCGCCCCGCAGTTCATCAGGCACGCCGATAACCGCAGCGTCGCGAACACTGGGATGGGTTATGAGAAACTCGTCAATCTCGCGGGGATAGACGTTATAACCCTCTGATATGATCATGTCCTTTTTTCGCTCCACGATGTAGAAAAACCCCTCCTCATCCATGCGCGCGATGTCGCCGGTGTAAAGCCACCCGTCTTTTATAACCTGCGCCGTCTCTTCCGGCTTCTGCCAGTAGCCCTGCATGACCTGCGGCCCCCTGATACACAGCTCGCCTTCTGCGCCGGGAGGGACCTCTGCCCCCATGTCAATATCGACGATTTTACAATCAGTGTCCGGCACCGGCAAACCGATGCTGCCGATTTTTCTTTTGCCGATGGCATTGCAATGGGTTACCGGAGAGGCTTCCGTGAGCCCGTATCCTTCAATGATAATGCCGCCGGTTAACCGCTCAAATTCATTAAGCACAATGTCAGGAAGGGGCGCTGATCCGGAAATGCAGTACGCGACGCTCGAGACATCGTACTTTTTTATATCCTTATAGGCATTGAGGGATGAATAAATCGCCGGGATACCCGGTAAAAAAGTTGCTTTATAATGCTCTATTGCTTTCAAGATATCTTTCGGGACATAGCGCGGTATCAGGATAAGGGCTGCGCCGAGGGAAAGCGGCAGGCTCAGTGCCGCCGCCATGCCGTAAGAATGGAAAAAGGGAAGCACGGAGATAAACGTCTCCTGGCCCTCTCTCGCCACAAAATACCAGTGGCGCATTTGCGCATTGTTTACTACAATGTTTCTGTGGCTGAGCATGGCGCCTTTGGAGGTGCCGGTGGTACCGCCCGTATACTGCAGCAGCGCGATATCTCCCGGTTTTGTGTCCGGTGCAACCGGCGGGGCAGTTTTTTTGCGCAGCAGATGCTGGAACAGGAACAGTTCTTCTGATTCCTCAATCGCAGGCACATCAACGCCCTTTTTGCCTATAATAGGAAAGAGAATTTTTTTCAGCGGCGGCAGGTAATCCTCGATTTTCCCCACGATGATTCTCTTCAGGGGAGTGCGGGGTTTTATGTTGTTTACTCTTGCATAGAGAAGGTCCAGTGTGATAAGTGTTTCTGCCCCGGCATCAGTTATCTGAAACGCGAGCTCTTTTTCTGTATAGAGCGGATTGGTGGGCACTACGATAGCACCCAGGGAAAGCACTGCATAAAAAGAAATGACCATGTGGGGAGTATTGGGCAGAAACAGGACCACCCGGTCCCGCGGCTTAACACCAAGGCTCTGCAGCACCCCGGCAAAGCGCAGGATTGTTTCCTGCAGCTCGCGGTAGCTTATGACATGGCCAAAAAAATTGAGGGCCGTATGGTCCGGGAAGCGGGCTGCCGCTTTTTCAAAGAGCTGATGGATGAGCAGGTCCGGATACTCAATTGTTGCAGGCACTTCCGGGTCATATGATGAAAGCCAGGGCTTGCTGGTCATAACAACTCCTGTAATAATTCAAGCATATACATAGCATTGAAATGGTGTGCAGGTCAGCGCTCGATTCTATTCGACAGGGTCTACACTCTAATACAGATGAAGTCATAATGGCAAGTATTTTTCAAGCGTAATGAAGGTAAAAGACTATTTATTAGCTTCCATTTCAGGCCTGCTGCTGATCCTCAGCTTTCCCCAATGGAATTTGTTTGCCCTTGCCTGGGTGAGCCTTGTGCCGCTGCTCTATGCGGTCAGGGGCAAGGATGCCTCGCAGGGCTGTATTCTCGGCGCGGTCACCGGGCTGGTGTTCAACCTGGGGCTGGTCTACTGGGTGACGGTATCCATGACCACCTATGGTAAAATGAACGCTGCGCTCTCAGCGCTGGTGCTCATTTTATTTTCTGCTTACTTAAGCCTGTTCATCGGGGCTCAGGTGTGGTGCAGTTGCTATGTGGAACGCAAGCAGGGAATCGCTGTCATGGCGACACTGCCGTTTTTGTGGACTGCAAGCGAATACATAAAGTCGTGGTTTCTTACCGGCTTTCCCTGGGAGAACCTCGGCTACTCCCAGTTCCTGGCGCTTCCGGTGATACAGATTGCGGATATAACCGGCGTCTATGGCATCAGCTTCTTACTGGTTCTGGTAAACGGGGTCATTTTTGTTCTTCTGGAAACCATGGCCCTGAAAAAAACCGTTCCGTATAAGCTGATTGCCGTTACGGTTTTGCTGCTGGCAGCTTCATTGCTGTATGGCCGGGCACGCTTAGAGCACTATGACCGGCAGGAGGGCACAAGGTTAACGGTTGCACTGGTACAGGGAAACATTGCGCAGGATGTAAAGTGGAACCCGGCATTTCTTGATGAGACCATGAACAGCTACAGCCGCCTGACCCTTGCCGCTGCGGCGGAGAAACCAGCACTTATCATATGGCCGGAAGCAGCAACCCCGTTCTTTTTTCAGTCAGAAAAGCTGTATCAAGAAATGGTGGCTGCGGTTGCGCGCCGGGCTGGTGCATATCTGCTGCTGGGAAGCCCGGCGTGGGAGAATGACGGTAATGAAACGCACTATTTTAACAGCGCGTTTCTGGTCACCCCGGAGGGAAGTATTACCGGGCGCTATGATAAGATTCATCTGGTGCCATATGGTGAATACGTCCCGCTCAAGCAGCTGTTCCCGTTCATTGACAAGATGGTGGTCGGTATCGGGGATTTTACTTCCGGCCGCGAAGTTAAAAATCTTAGCTTCCCCGGGGGTACCCTTGGAACGCTTATCTGCTATGAAATAATATTTCCGGACCTGGTGCGCCGGTTTGTGAAGGAAGGAGCGGCCTTTCTGGTCAACATAACCAATGACGCCTGGTTCGGCCGCACCTCTGCCCCCTATCAGCACCTGTCCATGGTGGTGCTGCGCGCTGTAGAGAACCGCCGCTTTGTCGCTCGTGCCGCCAACACCGGCATCAGCGCTATTATTGATGCCAGCGGCAGAATCGTGCAGCAAAGCAAACTCTTTACTCCGGCATCTTTAGCTGGTATTATTTTACTGGAAAAAGAACTGACCTTTTATTCGCGCTTCGGGGATATTTTTGCTGCTCTGTGCCTGTTACTCAGTTTTTTTGTGCTGGGTATGACGTTTATCAGAGCAAAAGGCCGACAAAAACATTTTTACATTAATACGGGAGAATAACCATGCTAAGTCAGTGGGAAGAAAAAATCAATTCCTTGGAGCAGAGAATGGAAACGCTGCGGGGTTATCTTTGAAATAACTCAGAAAAAGACGCGCATTCAGGAGCTCGATAAGGAGATCGGACGGTCTGATTTCTGGTCTGACACAAAGAACGCGCAAAAAATTTCCAAGGAACGAAAAACCATCGAAAACGTTCTCACCCTGTGGAACAAGCTGGAGCAGGAGGTAGAAGACTGCCGCGTGCTTCTGGAACTGGCACGAGAGGGGGCAGAAGAGGACGTGGCACAGGATCTTGAGCAGAGCACCGGGCGGATTGAGCAGGAGGTGGCGGAGCTTGAGTTCAAGAAGATGCTGAGCGGTGAGAATGATTTTAATAACGCCATTGTCAGCATTCATGCCGGGGCAGGCGGCACCGAGGCTCAGGACTGGTCGGAGATGATGCTCCGGATGTATCTGCGCTGGGCAGAGAAAAGAGGATTCAAGACCGAGCTTGTTGATATTCTGCAGGGCGAAGAAGCAGGCGTAAAAAGCGTAACCTTCATCGTGAATGGCGATTATGCGTATGGTTATTTGAAGGCGGAAATCGGCATACACCGGCTGGTGCGCATCTCCCCCTTTGATGCCAACGCTCGGCGGCACACCTCGTTTGCCTCATTGTTTGTCTATCCTGACATAGAAGACGATGTGGTTATAGAAATTGATGACAAAGACCTGCGCGTTGACACCTTCCGCGCCAGCGGTGCCGGTGGACAGCATGTAAACAAAACCGATTCTGCGGTGCGCATTACGCACCTTCCCAGCGGCATTGTGGTGCAGTGCCAGAATGAGCGCTCCCAGCACATGAATCGTGCCACGGCCATGAAGCTGCTGAAAGCGCGCCTCTATGAAAAGGAAATGGAAGAGCGCGAGAAGGAACTGGATAAGATCAATGCATCAAAGAAACAGATAGCCTGGGGCAGCCAGATCCGCTCCTATATCCTCCAGCCCTATCAGATGGTAAAGGATCACCGCACCGGCAGGGAGATGGGCAACGTTGACGCGGTGCTGGACGGAGAACTTGATGGCTTCATCGAAGCCTATCTGATGAGTTAACAAACTGTCCACCGCTGAGCACGCGGAGGGCGCAGAGATACTGTTTAATGAGTTGCATTGATTGCCCCGGTCTGATTTGTTTTATAACTCTGCGATCTCGGCGTTCTCCGCGGTGCGTTTATTTGGAGAATAGAGATGGAGAATATTGCCAACTTTCTTTTTGAAGTGGGGATGCTGAAAAGAACGCCGCGAACGGGGCTGCAATTTTTAGGGTCAGGAGAAGAGTCGGTTGCAGAACATATCTTCCGCGTGATTTATATCGGCTATGCGCTTGCCCGCCTGGAACAGGATGTGGATGAAATGAAGGTGCTGAAGATGTGCTTTCTCCACGACCTACCTGAGGCGCGTACCGGGGACCTTAACTATGTAAACAAAAAGTATGTCATTGCTGATGAAAAGAAGGCCGTCCGCGACCTGGCGGAAACCATTCCGTTTGGTGATGACATACAGAGCATCATTGAGGAATTTAACCGGGCTGAGACCAGAGAGGCGCAGATTGCCAATGATGCTGACCAGCTTGAGCTCATACTGATGCTGAAGGAATACAAGGACCTGGGCAACACCTATGCGGATGAGTGGCTTTCATTTGCCATTAAAAGGCTCAGGACTGAACGGGCTCAGGTTCTGGCCCGGGCCATTCTTGCGACTGATTCAACATCGTGGTGGTTCAAGGACAAGGGAGACTGGTGGATTAACGGCGGGAACCCCCGCATTAAGTAGGCCGCACGGTCTCGCTGCAGGCAGGTGCCGGTAAAGGGTAAATATTTAGACTTGACCTGGCAGTTTTTAATCCAGCGCATTGATTATCTTGGACAATAGCTTAGCATGTTATAATCTTCAATCGGTTGCCTTGAATAACTATTCGCACATCTGATACATAAGCTTCACTTTTTTGCTTCTAATGCCCACCACAAGATATTGATTGATCCTTGCTCAATGCACTGGCTGCTCAAGGTGTAAATTCCTCCCGGATGACGGCAATTGGTATGGGTGAGTCAAACCCGATTGCTGACAACAGCACTGCAGAAGGACGCATGCAGAGCCGTCGCGTCAATATAGTGATTCAACCTTATCAGCAACAGCAGCAGGGCATGCTTTAGCCTTTAGCCGCAGCCTCTATGCGCAGATGGGGAGCATCACTTTGAGCGCCCTAACCTAACACCATGTGAAATATTTTATATTTTCTTCAGTTGTATTTTATTGCTACTGTGATAGAAAAAACCTGATATAAAGTATATACAAGATTTAAAATACATAGGTTGTGGCCACACTGTCACATTAACCAAACAAACAATAAAACAAGGAAAGAATCATGATGAAAAAACTTATGATGTTCACCGCAGTAGCGAGCCTTTGCCTGTTTTTTGTTGCTTTTGCTGCTCAAGCACAGGGTTTTGTTGATCGGGCAGACGAATCTGTACAGATCGTGGCAGGCGGCAAGATGATGCTGGCGTATGTCAAGAAGCTGACATCGGCACAGAACCCGGACCGGGCATGGCTGGCAGATCAGGGCCATATATTGATACGGCGTGGGTTTAATTATATGGACCAAGGCCAGATGGACTATTCTGAAGACGCCTCAAGCTGCATGCAGCAAATTGGCCAACAACTGCTGAATAGCGGCGGTGCGCTGGTCAAGATAGGCAGGAACCAGGGGCCGTTAACTCAGCAGGAAAAGGACGAGATTGCAAAGCAGGCCGGCTACTTGAAAAAAATAGGTGACGTGATGGTCAATAAAGGCCAGGTCTGGGGCGGATAATTAAAAGAAGTGATGTGATCACAACCCTGAACGGGCGCATAACAAACAACAACTGGTGTCCGGGATACACTGACAGGCATCCACCAAATAAATTATATTACAAGGGCAGAACTCAGAAATGGTTTTGCCCTCTT
>JAPLIX010000114.1:8563-9587 GCA_026388865.1 Pseudomonadota bacterium
GCCCTCTTTTTATGTAGAGTTGAAGATAGGCGCGGTTGTTTTAGGTTTTCGGTAGCGCATGGCAGCACTTTAGAGTTGTCGCCTTAGTCCGACTTACCATGACCCTGTTTCCCATCCCCCAATATGTTATGGTGTCACCTTAACGTTCAAAATGCATGTTTTCTGCTATCATTTATTCTGCCTGCCAGTAAAGCTTTGCAAAAGAAGTGTGCAATGAATTTTGGTTGACTCACTTCTCTCGCTGCTGATACATAAGCTGCACTTTTACTAAACCTATCTTTGCTGAAACATCTGACACGAAGTATGCACTGTTACAAACCTGCATATTACATCTGGTAAGCTTTTCAATGATGGAACGTTAGGAAGGCGATAAATAGCAATTATGCAGCTTAGGTAAAAAATCTATGACCACAATATGTAGTAATAAAAACGGCAGAGCCAAGTGAGCCTGCCGTTAAATATGATGTTTAAGATTACTCTATTTCTTCAGTATTCCAAATATCAACCTTGGTGTTGTACTCACAGGACCATGCATGGTTGACTCTCCATTCAGGTCTATATCCTCAAGTTTGTAGAAATAGGTCTTTCTGTTCTTAACATCCCTGTCAACAAATTCATATGACGCACCTTGGGTGGATGAGCCTTTTGCTAAAATTAATGAATCATTTATTTTTGTGTATTCTCCATCCTCTTTTTCTGAACGATAGAGATTAAAGCCAGCGTTATCTATCTCGCTTGCAGTTGACCAGACCAGAGTAACCATTCTGTTAGCGGGAATAGCATTAAAGTCAATTAAACTCACTACGGTGGCTGGGACGGTTGTGGTTGAAGAACTTGAAGAAGTGGTAGCACTTGTAGTTGTTGTGGGTACCGTGGTAGTAGTTGTCACTGCCCCGTCATAGTGCAAGACAGTCCCATGATAGCCCACCGCAAATACATCAGACCCTGAACTGCCCCATACGCCATGGAGAAACGGTGTCATCCCACTGGTCATGGTAGACCACGTGCTGCCGTTGTAGTGCAG
>JAPLIX010000200.1:0-5516 GCA_026388865.1 Pseudomonadota bacterium
AGCTCAAAATCCAAAAGTCCAATTTTCAAAACCTTTATTTAGCATTTAGTGCTTGTGATTTAGGATTTGTGACAAAATGGTTTCCATTTTGCCCTTAAGGGCAACGAATAAATCCCTGTGCCCACAGGCAGCCGCCGCAGGCAGGAAAGCCGCTGCCGAGGCAATCTGTTTCATTCTTCTCCGCAAGCTCGCATCTCTTGCAGGAGGTGCAGGAGGCAAAATAAAAAGCCTGCACGCGCCTGCGGATATTCAGATATTCCGGCGCATCCCAGATATCAGTGAGATTCCTTTCGCTAACATTGCCGG
Source organism: Pseudomonadota bacterium (assembly GCA_026388865.1). Lineage (GTDB taxonomy): Bacteria > Desulfobacterota > WTBG01 > CAIYCZ01 > CAIYCZ01 > JAPLIX01. Next base: position 307 of record JAPLIX010000200.1, read on the forward strand.
CGATCAGACGCCTGGTGCAGCGCTTGCGCTCGCCCAGATAGCTTGCGTGGCTGTGCATGAGCGGCAGGCACGGGCTGACGCCACCATCCCAGCTTATTGCCAGAGAACCCGACTCAATAAAAGGGCAGTAGTTCTTCAACATGCCTGCATTGGTTGCCGTGGTATCCACGATGCGTGCGTTTCGAATTATTTCTTGAAGCGCAGCCCTTGTTGCGTCATTGATATTCATGGTGCAGAGTTCAAAAGAGGTATCGGCTGCCGTTGATGTAAAGCTTAAGTCCTCAGGCGCGCAGGAATAGAGCGCCTCTTCTCTCAGGTCTTCAGTATAGGGCAGCACGTTAGTCACCAGGAAGCGGGTGACGCCCAGCTCTTGAGCAAGGCGCATCACCTCCGGCAGCTCCGCGATGTTTCGCTTCATGGCAACAAAGACGACGCCGATCTCGGTGTGATAGGCCTGCCGGCTGTCACGGAACTGCCTGATGTTATTCAGGATATCGGGCAGTTCAGCGCCCAGGCGCACATCCGCATAGCTCTCAGGTTTTGAGCCTTCAAGAGAAACCCACAGTACATCAAGCCGTGCCGCTGTCAGGCGCTTAGCCAGCACCGCGGAAAGAAGGAAAAAGTCTGCAATCCCGCGATGACGCGCCTAAAGGTGCCAGCCTCCATCTGCCCCACTGGTTCGTCCCAGGTCCGGCGTATGCACATGCGGCATTCAAGGTTGCAGCGGTTGGTCACTTCAAGATACACCTTTTTCAAATGTGTCGGCGGAAGGCGCAGGAGCAGGTTATGCGCTTCTTCTGCAAACGGCACCACCGCGCCCGGTTTGAGGCCGAAGCGGAAAGCTGTTTCTGCAGGGATTATGAGGCGGCCCTCGTCGTCGACGTGCGCGTAGGAGTCGGGTTTTAGTTTCATAGGTAATGCAGGGTCCAAGGAGTCAAGGGTTCATGGGGTCAAGTGAAATTCTTTTTTTATTACGGACATTGAATAACACCCTGCGCCCACAGGCAGCCGCCGCAGGTCGGAAAGCCATTGCCGAAGCAGTCTTCCTCGTTTGCTAATGAAAGGTCACAGCCACCGCATAATGAACATGGCGAAAAGTCGAAATCCTGTACGCGCGTTCGCAGCTCAACATAATCAGGTGCGATCCATAAGTTAGATAATGTATCATTATTGATGTTACCAATGACATGTTTCCGCGTTAAACGCGTGCGGTCATGAAGATAGCTCGGGTGAGAATGCATGAGCGTTAAGCACGGACTGAGACTTCCATCCCAGGCGATTGCCGCAGCCCCCTTTTCGATAAACGGACAATAATTGCTTAAATTAACAGTCGCATCCCTGGAGTGATTCCCAAGACGGAAATTCTTGATGACTCGATAGAGAGCTTCTCGAGTATCGTCATTCATATCTATTTTTGAAATGTTGAGATACGGCGAAAATGGTGATGGTACATCGGTGGATTCGCCCATAACAATTTCATACAACATCTCTTTTACCAGTTCCGCAGTGTAGGGAAGAACATTCGTTACAATGTAACGGTCGGCTTTAAGCTGCGTTCCTATCCGTAATACTTCAGGCAGGTCATCAATGTTTCGTTTCATGGCAACAAATACAATTCCAAGGTGAAACTGGGGGTACTCATAGGCCCAGCTGCTGTATCGCATGCGACTGACATTTGCAATCACTTCCGGCAGCAGGGCTCCAAGACGCACATCTGCATAGCTTTCAGGTGTTGCGCCGTCAAGAGATAGCCATAATACATCTATACCTGCTGCCATAAGGTCGCGTGAGAGCTTTTCGTTCAGTAGCGTCCCATTGGTAATCAATTCTACCGGGGCACCGATAGACTTTACTTCGGCTACCATAGCTGCAATATCCGGGTGATGCAAGGGCTCGCCAAAACCGCCGAAAATGACTGTTGGCAGGGGAAACATATCTTTAAGACTATTGATTATTTTCTCGAAGGTGATGCTTTCCATCTGCCCCAGAGGTTCATCCCAGGTATTGCGGATACAGGTGCGGCAGGAGAGATTGCACTGGTTGGTCGGTTCAATGTAAAGCTTTTTTAGGAGCGTAACAGGCTGGAGGATGCGTAATTCATTCCCTCTCTCACTCACCGGCAGCGTGTCTCCGGGTTTCAATCCATATCGCTTTACTATTTCCGGCGGCAGAACCAGACTGCCGTGTTTATCTATCTTTGCCCGTAATTCAGTTTTAAACTTCATGACAACTCGGCAAATAATGTAAAGGGGAAGGTGAAAAGTGAAAAGTTTAAAACCACCTGTTATAATAGTTGGATATAAAAAATATGGGCCAATACGTAGTATATTCCTATCAGGATAAATATCACGCCGGTTACTTTTCTGGCCCAGAATTCCATGACCGTAACCTTCCGGAATATGCTGCTTATGTTTTTCACCCCGAATGCAATTACCACAGCAAAAATGAGCACCGGAAGGCCGGTGCCAATGCCATATACCGCCGGGAATAAAATCGTTGAGCCATTATTCAATGACAGAGGCAGCAAACTTCCAAAGAATAGTGCTGCTGATGATGGGCAGAAGGACAGGGCAAACAGCACGCCCAGCGGAAAAGCTCCCATAACGCCCATGTTGTTCAGGCGGCCGGCTACCACATCTGATAATGAAAAACTTGGGATTGAGACCCGAATCAGTCCAAGCAGAAATAACCCGGTTATTATCAAAATCGGGCCAAGAAGCTGGTTCATGTATTTCTGGAGGAACTGGGCAGTCTGGGGAATGGTCAACAGGGATGATGTCAGGAGCACGCCCAGAACCGTATAACAGACCATTCTGCCCAGCGTATATAAAAACCCTGAGGCGAAAACGGTAGAGGATTTGTCTATTCGCTTCATAATAAACGAGACTGCAGCTATATTTGAAGCAAGCGGGCAGGGGTTTACGGAAGTGAGGATGCCCAGCCACAGCGCGGACAGTATTGGGATGGAAGTCGCATCCATTACAAATTCTCTATCAAGTTGTTGAAAAAGTAGTTCTTTCCAGGCTGGTCAAAAACATCCGGATGCAAGGCGCGCGAAATCGCGAGGAATGAGTCGTACTTTACCGTACGTCGCAATGACGAAGGATGAGCGCAACGAAGCAGACGGGTATTTTTCATCAGCCGGCTAAATATTTTTGAATTTCAGTCTTAACATAGTTATAGAAAGCATCCCGGTCATTGATGTAATTCCAGACTTTCTCAAGGTTTGTCCACTTGACCTGCTTGCCATTTTTAAATTCTGCGACAATAAGCGACTTGGTATAAAGCTGATAGTCCTTTATGAAATGCTCATTTTCCGGCATGTCTGTATTGATAACGCTGAAGGTAAGCTTTCCATTTTTAAGCTGTTCGGGAAAATATTTTTCGATTGCTTCCTTCGAATACTGCTCTATCGTAAAGCAATTATTGCAGCGGAAATTTCCGTGAAAATAATATGCCATAATAGTAGCTGTGTCTTTCTGAGAGCCTTGCGATTTTTCTGCAGCATTAATAAACTGACTGCCTAGTGCCATACAGCAAATAAAACAGATAACAATCATTCTTAACATTTTTATCGTACCCATTACTTCACCTCTATCTTAATTGGCTTTACGATTTGCTTTTTCATTTCGTCCTTGATTTTATCCACTGCTTTTTTGTCCATAGTACCTGAATAAGGTCCCTTTTCATAACCCAGTGCTGTAATCAGGACATAATCAGTAAGACTAAGCCCCACATGCTCCATAGTCTTTTTTGTGCAGGCTACAGAGCATCCATCAATACCTACAAGCCGTTTTGCAGACTGTGCCGAGGCGATCATGCCTGATACGTGGCCGCCAATGCCAGCCAGGCAGAGCATTTTGCCTATACCTTCCTGCTGCAGATCAACTGCTGCCTGGTTCGCCACCTGGCCGACGTTTGAGGAGCCGGAGCAGGTAAAAATTAAAATTTCTGATGGTGAACAGCATTCTTCTGCCATGGGCAACCTCCTTTTTTATTTTAACTGATAATTTTCTTTATTTCATCAACGCTCAAAACTTTTCCTACAGATTTCACTTTTCCGTCAACAGCGAATGCCGGCGTCATCATAACGCCGGCATTCATGATCAGCTGGATATCTTCGACTTTTACAACGTCGGCGCTGGTTCCAAGATTTTTTACCGCCTCCTGTGCATTCTCGAAAAGCTTTTTGCATTTTGCACAGCCGGTTCCTAATATTTCTATCTTCATATATCAGTCTCTCCTTGAGTGTAGTGTCTACTGATCGCTGCTTTAATATAGTCTTTATCTGGAACATAGCCCATAACAATAACTTTATCGTCAAGCAGCAGCACCGGTGTCATAAGCCAGCCTTCAATACCTGCCCGTTCTTTACATGGCATCATCAGATTATCCAGTTCCGGCGACCACCCTTCGGCAGCAATGTCCCAGATTTTGCTCCACTCGATTTTCATCTGCGCCCATTCGGCAATGTCATGGGCTGTGCCGACTCTGCCGAACTGTTTTGCCTCATCAGAATCATACGCTATTTTCCTTATCTCTGCTTTCGCGTCTAATTCGTTAACTGCTTCAACGGTTAAATCATAAATCCGTTGACAGCGGGGACAGGGAGGAACGACACCAATAATTGTGATTTTCATAATACCATCTCTTTGTGAAATTACTTCTTGCCTGAGAAAGTACTCACAGGATCACTGCACCCATCTAGATGTGATTTCAGCCGGCTTTCCTGCGATAGTGTGAACTGCTGGTAAATATATTTCTTGAGAAACTGAAATGCGCCTTCCCGGTCTTCATCAGTGATGATGCGCTCGAGTTCCATAACTTCCTGAGGCTCAAGGGTGAGAGCCCATTTTTTAATTTCGAGCATTGATTACTCTCCCTTTCTGTAAATTTGCCGGTTACGGCAGTGCGCCGAACAGCATGCCGGTACTGTTAACCGTGATGACTACCAGGAAGCAATACACTGCCGTTTTTTTAGTTCCCCTGATGCTGTTAAGCACTGGCAGGCAATTGGTGCGTATTTAAAACAACATATTAAAGAAGTATCCGACAATTAGTATCCCGCAGCCCACAACGCTGATGAAGGTTAGGATGAGCGGGATCTTCAGCACCTTTCGCAGTATGATTGTCTCGGGCAGTGACAGGCCAATGACTGCCATCATAAACGCGAGCACGGTTCCCAGGGCCGCGCCTTTTTCCAGCAGCGC
>JAPLIX010000200.1:5601-8008 GCA_026388865.1 Pseudomonadota bacterium
ACCGATCAGCACCGCCACAGGCACACTCCACCAGGCACTTTTGCCCATAATGGATGCCATAAAATTTTCCGGCACGTAGCCGTGAATACCCGCACCAACGGCAATGCCCGCAAGCACATAGGGCCAGACCTTGCCCACAATGTCGCGCACCGCATCAAGCCCGAAGCTGATCCGCTCCTGCAGGCTGTACGACTCTGCCGCGCATGAGGTCTGCACCGGCCGGGCTGCATACACCCAGTCTTCTATGTATTTTTCCATTCCAAGTTTGCCGATCACCAGCCCTGATACCATGGCAATGGCAAGTCCGGTGACCATGTATAGCAGCGCGATCTTCCACCCGAACAGGCCAAAAAGCAGCACGAGGGCAATTTCATTGACCATAGGTGCTGACACCAGGAAAGAGAAGGTCACTCCGAGCGGTACTCCTGAGGTCACAAAACCGATGAAAAGCGGCACTGCCGAGCACGAGCAGAACGGCGTGACCACCCCGAGCAAAGCTGCCAGAACGGAGCCGGCCGATTCCCGGCGGCCCGCAAGCAGCGCCCGGGTTTTCTCTGGCGTGAAAAACGAGCGGACAATGCCGACACCAAACACCACCAGCAAAAGCAGCATCAATACTTTTGGTGCTTCATAAATAAAAAACCCAACTGCTGATCCCAGATGGGACTGCGGGACAAGCGGCAAACACTGGTATGCCACCCACTCTGCAAAGCGTTGCAGGTTCAGATAAACCGTCAGCCACAGCGCCAGGCTCAAAACGCCTATGGGTAGCCACAATTTCTCAAACTTATCTTGTGCGTATTCCATAATGTTCAGTCAGTATTAAACCTAAGGATAAACTGTTTCAGCTCATCGCGGACTTTTTTGAATGCTTCCAACTCTTCCTGATAACTGCCCTGCACCGCTGCCGGATCAGAAAAGTCCTGATGAAGCCTCACGCCTTTGCCCAAAAACACCGGACAGTTCTGCGCCGCGTGGTCACAGAGCGTTATAATGTAATCAAATTCCCTTGTTGGTAATTCATCCACATGCTTTGATTGCTGCCGGGAGATATCAATATCTATTTCCCGCATGGCTTCGATGGCTTGTGGATGCACCCCTTTTGGCTCCACTCCGGCGGAGAAAACTTCAAATTCATCTTCGCGAAAATAGCGCATCAACCCTTCAGCCATCTGGCTGCGGGCGGAGTTTCCAGTGCATAAAAAGAGAATCTTTTTTTTCATAGCGCCTCTTCAGAATATTCTGTATCGGTATTGTGACAACTCCGTATCCAGGATGCTTTTCATTACACTATGCATCGGTGCACTTTTTTTCGCCATACACGGTGATGGATAAAATCTGCACTCCTGATTGCTTGTAGTCGTTTAATTCATCCTGCGAGAGATACTTTAATATAATAGCATCGGGTATGGCGTACACTTTTTCTTTTGTTATGGAAACGCTCACAAATCCTGCTTCGGCAACAATGCCCATGTAGGCTTCTTTGCTGAGCGCCCCGGCCACACAGCCCGCATACATCTCTGCTGCAGATTGTATTTTTGCAGGCAGCGTGCCGTTTATTACTATATCTGAAATACCAAATCGCCCGCCAGGTTTCAGCACGCGATAGATTTCCTGAAATGCTTTGAGTTTATCAGGCACCAGGTTTATGACGCAGTTGCTGACAACGACATCTGCGGCATTATCATCCACCGGCAGTTTTTCTATATCGCCAAGCCTGAATTCGACATTTTCATATCCAAGCCTTTGGGCATTCTGTTTTGCTTTTTCAATCATGGCTTCCGTCATATCAATGCCAATAACTTTGCCGGTTTTACCGACAAGCCTTTGGGCGATAAAGACATCATTGCCTGCGCCCGATCCAAGATCAATAACCGTTTCTCCCGGCTTTATGTGTACGGTGTCTGTCGGTATCCCGCAGCCCAGACCCAGGTCGGCATCCTTAACATAGCCGTCTTTTTTTGAGTAGTCCGGGCTGAACGTTGTGTAGGTATCTGCTGCCGGGGCGCCAGAGCAGCAGCAGGGGCAGGCAGAGCTCGCGTCAGATTTCTTCGCAATCTCAGCGTATTTTTCTTTAACGATGTCTTTGATATTGTCTTTGCTGTCCATTTTAAATCTCCTTTAGAATCGTGTTTTAATAGTCGAAAACGAGTGACTTTTTAGACGGGGATATGAAATGCGTTTACTCTCGATGATCCGCATGACAATCAAGGCACTGCATTTTGGAGATGGTATCATCCCAGTTACCTTTTTTGCTGTAAAGGATACTTTATCTAAATTGATTAATTGCTGAGTGGCAATATCGCTGCTTATTTGCAGTCAATTTGGCAGACCCCAGCAGGTGTTTCTGCTGCCAATGGGAAATATTTTGCTTTAAACTTGAGAGCTACATTTACCAGGCTGATGA
>JAPLIX010000194.1:0-342 GCA_026388865.1 Pseudomonadota bacterium
CTTGGTCACGATAGTGATTTTGTTTCGCCTGTTTTCCCGTGAATATCTGAAGGCAAATTCTCCAATACGCCTTGTTGCAGAGCGTGAAATTGGTTTCAGGGTAATACCTGAATCCAGGGCTATTTCCTTATGCAGAGTGGCTTTTACAAAGTCAATAATCTTAAGAGTGGCAGCATCGCCCTCTTTGAATTCAATGCCGGCATACAAATCCTCAGTATTCTCACGTATGATGATGAGGTCGGCATTTTCAACCGAGCACCTGAAGCCGGTTATGGTCTTACAAGGCCTAATGCAGGCGAAAAGATCAAAATGCTGGCGAAGCGCCACATTAACGCTTCTATA
>JAPLIX010000194.1:421-6433 GCA_026388865.1 Pseudomonadota bacterium
TGTCTCCCATTGGATCTTAACACAAGTGGCATCAATACATTTCTTAGCTGCTGCTGTCAGTTCAGGCCCGGTTGCGTCACCGGGAATTAATGTCAGTATATGGGCCATCTGATCACCGTGCGTGGTAATTTAGTAAAGAATGCTTAGCATAATTAAACGGGCAGAGCAAATCTATATATTAGTGCACGTAATAAAATAGGCTCCCTGGAGGGGGCCAGGGAGCCTATAACAGGGGGAGACTCGAAATCATTTTTAGTATGCAGGGTTCACTATCACATCCGCGCAATCGTTCCTTCCCAGGTGCTGACTTTTCCCTTTTTCGTATCCTTGAGCCATCTCGTGGTAACCGTTTTCGATTCAGTGTAGAATTGTACGCCGTCTCTCCCCATGCAATGAAGATCTCCAAAGAAAGATTTTTTATGTCCGCTGAATGGGAAATATGAAACCGGTACTGGAATACCCACATTGATACCTACCATTCCGCCATCTGTCCTCAAGACAAACTCCCGCGCCCAGTAACCGCTTTCTGTGAAAATTGCTGATCCATTAGCAAAGGGGTTATTGTTCATCAGGGTTATTCCTTCCTCAAAGTCTTTCACGCGCTTGATGAAGGTGACTGGCCCGAAAACTTCCTCTCTGCCGCAACTCATATCCTCGGTAACGTGGTCAAATATCGTTGGGCCGATAAAGTGTCCTTTTTCGAAGCCCGGTACTACCGCATTTCTTCCGTCAAGGATAAGTTTTGCACCTTCCTCAATTGCCTTGTTAATCCAGCCCAAAACAAACTGTTTATGTTCTGCAGAAACAACCGGACCCAGATCAGTTTCAGGGTCATAGGAGCAGCCGATTTTCCTCAGTTGAGCGTATTTTTTGAGATAGGAAACAAATTCATCAGCAACACAATCTTCCACAACCATCACCGGCAGAGCCATGCAGCGCATGCCGGCACAGCCGAAAGTGGAATTGATGATGCGTTGCGCTGCCACCTCAAGCTCTGCATCACGCATGATAAGCGCATGATTTTTTGCTTCAGTAAGGCACTGGACGCGCTTGCCGTTTTTAGCTGCGGTGGAATAGATGTGGGTACCAACCGAGGTTGAGCCGACAAAAGAAATACCGCTGATATCCGGATGCTCAAGCAGGAGGTCAGCTTCATTTCTGCTGCAGGTAACCAGATTCACAACCCCCGGGGGCAGTCCTGCTTCGATTGCAAGCTCAAGTATTCTCATGGATGTCATGGGTGTAAGGCTTGCTGATTTTAAAACAAAAGTATTGCCACAGCTGATGCAAAATGGAATCATCCATCCCCAGGGAATCATTGCCGGAAAATTAAACGGAACGATGCCGGCAAATACGCCGATTGGTTCACGATACATCACCGTGTCATGACCGGTCGATACGTTCAGCAGTGAGTCACCCTGCATGAGATAGGGTGTTGCACATGCGCACTCGACAACCTCGATTGCCTTAATAACATCACCACGGGCTTCATCAAGAGTTTTACCAAGCTCTTTAGAAACGCTTAATGAAAGCTCCGCGAGATGGTTATCCATGAGAGCTTTAAGCTTAAACATGACAGCAATTCTTCGCTGAATAGGAGTATATCTCCATTTCTGAAAAGCTGTTTTTGCTGCTGCCACTGCTTCCAGAACTTCTTCCCTGGTACAGCAGGGTGCTTCTGCCATTATTTCACCGGTGCTTGAATCGGTAATAGGCATATATTTACTGGTTTTTGACTGCTTCCAGTTATTGTTAACGCAGTATTTTAATTTAGGTGCAGCGGTTGTTTCACCCTGAAAGACAATAGCTGCGGCTGGTTCTTTTGACATGATTTAGCTCCTTTCATGGATAAGCATTCTTATCTTCTGCTATAATCAATTTACATGCCAAAAGGTAATTAATTGCAACCATATGAAATTACATGCTAATTATAATTTAGGCAAAATATTTTTTTAATGAGTCAAGGGTCAGGTGTATCCTATATGGGATAATAATAAGTATTAAATTATAATTATTTGAATTTTAATGATTTTATGATTGTTCTATAAGAGGGGCAATGCAAATGTGGAACATATGCGGAAAGCGGGGTTTGAATGGCTGTTAAAGATATATAGAATTATTCCCATTCAATCGTGCTGGGTGGCTTTGAGGAGATATCATAAACAATGCGGTTAATTCCCCTTATCTCATTAATTATGCGATTAGATATGATCCCAAGCAGGTCGTAGGGCAGTTTAGCCCAGTCAGCGGTCATGGCATCAATGCTCTGTACCACCCGCACGGCAACCACCTTTTCATAGGTGCGCTCATCGCCCATGACGCCAACAGTCTGGATGGGAAGAAGCACGGCAAAAGCCTGCCAAACCTGACGATACCATCCTGATTTTTTCATTTCATTAAGGATGATTTCATCTGCTTCACGAACGAGCCTCAGGTTCTCATCGGTAATCTCACCAATGATGCGGATCGCAAGGCCAGGACCGGGGAAGGGATGGCGATAAATAGCATCATCCGGCAAGCCGAGTTCCTTCCCCAGTTCACGCACTTCATCTTTAAAAAGTTCACGAAATGGCTCAATCAGCTTGAGGTTCATCTTTTCCGGCAAGCCTCCGACATTATGATGGCTTTTGATGGTAGCTGATGGGCCTTTAAATGAAGTGCTTTCTATAACATCAGGGTAGAGTGTACCCTGTGCCAGAAAATCGACTTTGCCAAGTTTACGCGCCTCTTCTTCAAAGACATAAATAAATTCATGGCCTATAATTATTCTTTTTCTCTCCGGGTCAACAACACCTTTAAGGTTTTGCAAAAAGCGCTGCGAAGCATCAATGGTTATCAGGTTCACATTAAAAGACTTTGTGAGTAATTCTGAAACCTTTACAAACTCATTTTTTCGCAGCAGCCCATTATCAATGAAGATGCAGGTGAGCTGATGACCTATTGCTTTCTTCAACAGCACAGCAGCAACGGTAGAATCTACCCCGCCGCTGCACCCGCATATAACTTTGTTCTTTCCAACAGCCCTGCGTATCTCCTTAATGGACTGTTGAATAAAAGATTTCATGGTCCAGACTGGTGAGCACTTGCAAATGTTGAATATGAAGTTATTGAGTATTTCTTTTCCCTGGGGGGTATGCACAACTTCCGGGTGAAACTGTACACCAAAGATGTTGTGTTCTTTATCCCGCATTGCGGCAAAGGGCGAGTTTTCACTGTGGCCGATTATCTCAAATCCCTGAGGCAGTCTTTTGATCCGGTCGCCGTGACTCATCCACACTTGAATTTTATCGTTTACAGAAAAACCCGCAAAGAGATCGTTGGTAGCATCAATAATAAGCTCTGCTTTACCATATTCGCGCTTCTGCGATGGCGCAACCTCACCTGAAAGGAGAAAGGTTGTAATCTGCATGCCATAACAAATACCAAGAATCGGAATGCCAAGCTGAAAAAGGTCTTTTTCAATACGGGGTGATTTTTGATCATAAACGCTGGAGGGGCTGCCAGACAGGATGATTCCCTTTGGCTGCAGCTCACGTATCCTGTCTAAGCTGATATTGTAGGGATAAATCTCAGAATAGACCTTGCTCTCACGGACCCGCCGGGCAATGAGCTGGGTATATTGAGAGCCGAAATCAAGTATGATTATTTTTTCCTGTTCTGACTTCATGGCAGTAATGAAAATCAGCCCCTCCCCATTTTATTGAGGAGGGGTGATTTTTTCTATGGTTATCCTTAGGGGGGAGTAACCATTATTTTGCCGCTGTCTTACATCCTCTGTAATGAGAATCAAGATCAGGGCAAAAGGTTATTCAACCTGATAATTGGGCGCTTCTTTGGTGATTATAACGTTGTGAACATGGCTCTCTTTGAGCCCTGAACTGGTAATCTTTATAAACCGGGCTTTATCACGCAGTTCATGTATGCTGGCGCAGCCAACGTACCCCATTCCGGAGCGCAAGCCGCCGACCAACTGATAAATATTAGAGGAAAGACTGCCGCGATACGGCACCCGGCCCTCTATTCCTTCAGGGACAAGCTTTGACTGGTTTTCAACATCGCACTGAAAATAACGGTCACTTGAGCCTTCCTTCATGGCTTCAATCGAACCCATGCCGCGGTATACTTTGTAGGTGCGGCCCTGGTACAGGACAGTTTCCCCCGGGCTTTCATCAGTACCGGCAAACAAGCTGCCAATCATGACAGAATGTGCACCAGCCGCAATAGCTTTGGGTACATCACCAGAATATTTAATGCCGCCATCGGCAATAAGCGGGATGCCATGTTTGTCAGAAATCTTTCTGCACTCCATTATTGCAGTAATCTGCGGCACGCCAACACCTGCTATTATCCGGGTAGTACAAATGGAGCCGGGTCCCATCCCGACTTTTATAGCGTCACAGCCGGCCTGCATGAGATCCTCTGCAGCCTCTGCGGTGGCGATGTTGCCGCCGATAAGCTCACAGTCTTTAAAATTCTTTTTTGTATCACGAATTGCTTCAAGTACCGTTTTGGTGTGCCCATGAGCAGTGTCGATGGCGAGCACATCAGCGCCGGCTTTTAGAACTGCTTCGGTGCGTGCCTCACGGTCAGGTCCCACGCCGATGGCAGCACCCACGCGCAGCCTGCCGAAGGAGTCCTTGCATGCCTGTGGATACTGGACAGTCTTTTCAATGTCTTTTACCGTGATGAGACCTTTGAGATTATTATGCTCATCAACTACTAATAATTTCTCGATGCGGTTTTTATGTAATAGTTTTTTTGCTTCTTCAAGACTGATACCCGTCGGTGCTGTGACCAGATTTTCTTTGGTCATGACCGAGGAAATCGGCTTTTCAAGTTTGGTTTCAAAGCGCAGGTCCCGGTTGGTAAGGATACCTACAAGCTTTCCTTTTTTAACGACCGGAAGGCCTGAGATTCGGTACTGCTTCATGATCTCCAGTGCGGTATAAATTTTCTGGTCGGGATCAAGGGTAATAGGATCTACGATCATCCCGCTTTCAGATTTTTTTACCTTTTCAACTTCAAGTGCCTGTGTTTCAATGGAAAGGTTTTTATGAATAATACCGATCCCGCCTTCCCGTGCCATGGTAATAGCAGTCTGCGCCCTTGTTACGGTATCCATGGCGGCACTGAGCAGGGGAATATTCAGTTTGATATTTCTGGTCAGCAGTGTTGATACATCTACATCCCTGGGCAGGACCGAGGACTTCGCAGGTACCAGCAGCACATCATCAAATGTCAGGCTCGTTTGTATATGGTCGTTGCTCATTGAACGTATACCTTGTTCAGTAATAAAATAGTTCCCCTTGGGTTGAGGGGAGAAGATGTTTGAAGAGGGAAAAAGAGTGTTATTGTGAGTGAGTATAATTATACTAAACCCTGGTTCATGTCAAGTATTTACCCCGGCCTTTTCCAGAAGTATTCCCTCCAGAAGCCCGGCATCGCTTACCGACAGTTCCTGAACATTGAGCAACGCCATAATGGTCAATACAATAGCAGTCCCGGCAATAATAACTATTTCCCGACCTAGCTCGAGCCCCGGCAAATCAATCCTTTCTTTAGAATGAAGATTAACAATCATATTATAAAGATAATTTAGATAATTATAAAACAAAATATGTTTATTCACCACATCTATATCGTAATCAATGAGCTTCAGATCCATTGCTGCAAGGGTGGTAACAGTGCCGGCTGTTCCGATAATGCGGACGTTTTGATAGTTACTTTTAATTAAATTAATTATGATATTACTGCTAGTTAAAATAATTGATCTGATGGTATGGTTTAAAATATCGAGGTCATCTTTCAGGGGTGGATCGTGCTGTAAATACTGTTCGGCAATAGTGACAACCCCAAGGGGAATACTTTCTACACACTCTATTGACTGGTTGCTGGTAAGAATAAGCTCTGTGCTTCCTCCGCCAATATCGAGGATAAGCGACAGATTATGGGTATCGTTAAAAACAGACTGAACACCTTTCAGGGAAAGGCTCGCTTCTTCCTCTCCGGTTA
>JAPLIX010000254.1 GCA_026388865.1 Pseudomonadota bacterium
ACGGCAGGGATAGTGAGGAAACCGAGTTGTTGCGTGAGTATCGAGATAAGGTATTGAGCAAGTCTGCAACGGGTCGCCAGATGATTAAGACCTATTATGAGTTATCTCCTGCAGTTGCAGAAGTTCTGCAAAAAAACGATACGGCCAGGGCAAGCGCCCGCAAGGTATTGGATTCATTAATGCCAACTATTCGGGAAAAGATTAAATAAACAGGCTCCGTATGAGGGACGTATCCCTGATATAAAGTCACCCCAACTGCCCGGTCTGAGCCTCCGGGCTTTTTTATTATCACACATCTTGGGAGGTATTTGCTGTTTAACCTACACCCCTTTTTCCTGTTATTGACAGTTATTGACTTGCGGATTGATTTAGTATAGCGTATTATTAAATCTATAAATAATTATTCCCTATGCCCCAGCTATCATACAATCTCAAGGCACCAGCGCCCCTCCTGGAAGATTTTCCCGCTGATATCAGGCCCTGGCTTATTCCCGACTATACCGGCGATGTGGTTTATGAGTGCATTGAATGCGGCAGCTGCTACCGCATTGATCAGTTCCTTTATACCTGCCCGCAGTGCAGAAGCCTGCTCAGACTGCGCAACCGGGATTTTGCCAGCCTGAAAAAGATACCGGGAGAGCTGTGGCAGAAGATCTTTGATTACCGGAAGCTGCTGCGCACCGAAAGCCTGCAGGGAATTTTTTTATTCAAGGAGATCCTGTTTCCGACCATCCCCCTGCAGGATATCATCTATCTGGGGGAAGGGCATACGGCCCTGGTGCGGGCAAATCCGGAGTTGAGCGCGCGTGCGGGCCTTGATTTTTTTATAAAAAACGACGGGTTTAATCCGTCTGCAAGCTTCAAAGACCGCGGCATGGCAAGCGCCATAAGCTTTATAAATTACTCCATCAGGACCCGGGGCCTGAAAGAGGTGCTTGGCATCTGCGCGTCAACCGGCGACACCTCGGCTGCCGCAGCGCTCTATCTGAGCTATCTTGACAAGCAGGTGGTGAAATCGGTTGTGCTTCTGCCTCAGGGCAGGGTCACGCCCCAGCAGCTCTCCCAACCGCTGGGCAGCGGCGCGCTGGTGATTGAGATCCCCGGCGTGTTTGACGACTGCATGAAGATAGTGGAGGAGCTTGCGGAAAATTACCAGGTCTGCCTGCTCAATTCCAAGAACCCGGTCCGCATCATGGGCCAGAAATCTTATGCCTATGAAATTGCCCAGCAGTTGTGCTATAATACCCGTGACTTGGTGGTGGTGGTCCCCATAGGCAACGCCGGCAATGTCACTGCCATCATGGAGGGTTTTCTTGACCTGTATGATTTAAACATTATCCCTGAGCTGCCTTGCATCCTCGGGGTCCAGAGCACCCATGCCAATCCGGTCGTGCAGTGGCAGGAGAGCGGACGCTACCAGCCGATGAAGGTGCAGCCCAGTGTTGCCCAGGCAGCCATGATCGGCGACCCGGTCTCATTCCCCAAGGTCCGGAACCTGGTGCGGGACCATTTTCAGGAACGGCTTATGGCTGTTGCGGTGGAGGAACAGCAGATTATTGAGAGCATGCTGGAGGCCAATCGCTATGGCCATGTTGTGTGCACCCAGGGCGGGGAAGCACTGGCAGGGCTGAAGAAAGCGGTATCTCTGGGGCTGGTGAATAAAAGCCAGACTGTGGTTGTGGATTCCACATCCCATCAGCTCAAATTTTCCAATTTCCAGCAGCTCTATTTTGACAACGCCTACCCGCCGGCGTATGAAATAACACCGCGGCAGCAGTATATAAACAAGCCCGTAGTGCTTGATGCCTGTGCAGAAGGGATTGCACAGTTTTTAAAACTGAAGAAGAAGTAGAAGGAATAACAGGCCCAACAAACAACACACAAAAAGGAAAGGGTATCATGAACATTTTCGTAGGTAATTTAGCGACAGGGGTTACTGAAGACGATTTGCGTCAGGCATTTGAAGGATTTGGCAAAGTTGCTTCAGCACGAATTATTAATGACAAGTTCAGCGGCCAATCGCGCGGCTTTGGTTTTGTGGAAATGCCTGAACTCGCCGAAGCTAAGGCGGCCCTTGAAGGCATGAATGGCAAGGACTTGAAAGGGCGCAACCTGACCGTCAATGAAGCCCGTCCTCAGGCCGACCGGCCTCGCAGTGGCGGCGGTGGCGGTGGTGGTGGCGCAGCTTTGGCGGCGGCGGAGACAGGGGCGGCGGAGGAGGAGGCGGCGGCAGAGGCGGAGACAGGGGCGGCGGACGCCGCAGCTGGTAACCTCTCCCGCAAGCATTCAAAATACCATTAACCGTAAGTTCCCCGGTTACCTGTGCGCACTTTTTCAGGGAGATCGGAGGAGCATTATATTAATGCCATTGCTGAAACGGCGCGCTGTTTCAGCAATGGCGTTTTTATTAAATAGCTTACAGCCTTAATATCTTAAAAGTAAAGTTCATGCAAAAATGGAAAGAAAAATTAAAATCCGGAACTCAAGAAATCAGGAAATTATTGTTTTTTACTTTTGTGAGTTCCTGAGTTCCAAATTCAATCTTCTTTGTTTCTTTTTTAGTCTTTGCGGTTAAC
>JAPLIX010000442.1:0-9153 GCA_026388865.1 Pseudomonadota bacterium
AGCGTGTGTGATATGTAAAGGTTTACTGGCGAAATCCCTGGAATTTTTAATTCATATACCACGGCATTATTAACTGAAAAGAGCACGCACCATGAATACACTCTATGGATGGACCGGGAAGCTGCTGCAGGCAGATCTGACAGCAGGGAAATGCACGGAGCGGAACACGCTTGACTATGCAGAGCGCTTCATCGGCGGGAAAGGCATGGCAGCAAAAATTTACTGGGACAGCATGGCGCCGCAGCGCGATGCCTTTCATCCTGACAGCCCGCTTATTATCATGACCGGCCCGCTTGCGGCTACCCCCGCTCCCAGCGCCTCGCGCTGGCTCGTGGCCGGCAAATCCCCCTCGCTCTACCCGGAGAATTTTGCCTGCGCGCATCTGGGCGGTTTTTTCGGCGCGTCTCTGAAACAGGCAGGCTATGACGGTCTCATTATTAAGGGCACGGCCGACAGCAGGGTCTATCTCAGCCTGGATAATGAAAAAGCGGAAATAAAAGAAGCATCTCATCTCTGGGGCCTGACCACCCGGAAAACAATGGAAGCGCTAAGGAATGAACTGGGAGACCAAGTCAGGATCCTTACCACCGGCCCGGCAGGAGAGAACCTGGTCAGGCTTGCAACCGTGGCCACGGATGCCGGGGGCAGCGGCTCAGCTGGGTTCGGCGCGGTCATGGGCGTGAAAAATTTAAAAGCCATCGCCGTGCAGGGGAGCCACATCATACCGGCAGCCGATGCAGATGGCGTAAAGCAGCTCAGGCAGAAAATAAAAAAGATGACCGGAGAGGGCTACTTCAACCTCTACGGCAATCCCACCCCCATTCCTGAAGCAGATATCATAAAGCCGGTGCGCTGTCATGGCTGCCCGCAGGGCTGCTGGCGCTCGCTCTACCGGACAGCCTCCGGCGAGGAGGGCGTGAGAAAATGCCAATCCGCTTTTTTCTATTCCCTGTGGGACAAAAGACTGCACGAAGATCTGACTGTGGCGTCCTTCCACGCCACGGCGCTCGCCAATGACTACTCGCTGTGCAGCATGGAGCTCCCCGGGCTTCTTGTCTGGCTGGAGCAGTGCATTGAAAAAGGCATCATCACGGAAAGGGAAACGGAACTTTCCCTGGCAGATGCAGGAAGCGTCGAATTTATTGAGGCCCTGGTTAAGAAAATAGCTGCGCGGCAAGGGTTTGGTAATGTTCTTGCCGAGGGCGTGATGCGGGCGGCAGATGCTGTCGGCAATGGCGCAAAAGAGCTGGCGCTCGATCACTTCACCCAGTCCGGCCGGGGCATTGCCTACGGGCCGAAGATATTTTCGCCGTCGGCACTTATTTTCGCGACCGAGCCGCGGCCGTCTGTCACCGAGCTGCATGAGATATGCGAGCCGCTCATAAAATGGGCCCTCTGGTACACAACGGAAGGCACGTTCTCCTATGTGTCCACCGCGCTGCTGAGAAAGATCGCGCAGCGCTTCTGGGGGAGCGCTGAAGCGGTGGACTTTTCAACCTACGCCGGCAAGGCGCTGGCAGCCGTAAAAATACAGAACCGGCAGCATGCCAAGGACTCTCTCATCCTCTGTGATTTTGCCTATCCCCTCTATGATGACGCAAGCTCTGAAGATCATGTTGGTGACCCGGCACTTGAGAGCCGCCTCTTCACTGCCGTTACCGGGATAGAGATGGACGAGAGCATGCTTGAGCGGGCAGGGGAGAGAATTTTCAATTTAATCCGGGCAATCCTTCTGCGGGAGGGGCGAAAGGGCCGGGAGGATGACTATGTGCCGGAAAGCCAGTATATAGAGCGGGAGGAGCCGGTTTATGACGCGTTCGGCATGTTCAATCCTGATCTCTATCTTCCGGGCAGCGAGGACGAGGTTATTTCAGTGAAAGGAAAAGCGCTCAAGCGGGAGGGATTTGCCCGGCTGCTCAATGAATATTACGGGCTTCGCGGGTGGGATGCCGCGACCGGCTTTTTCAAAAAGAAAACGCTGGAGGAGCTTGATCTTGCGGACCTGATTGAACCTTTAGGGGAGAAGGCAACAGGCACAGAGGCATAAGGCACAAAGTAAAGTGCTGAGTGCTGGGTAGCGAGCGATGAGAAAATAATTGGTTACCAGTGGTAAGTGTTACATAATTGAGAAAAGTAAAACGTAGCAGACGAGAAGGCACAAAGTATTCAAAGCTGAATGCTGTCAGCTAATAGCTGCTTTGTAAACGAATTTTGATTTTCGCTGTTTCCTTTGCTAAGTGCTTCGATTCGCAAATACGGTGACATATACGACACAAAGAGATGCTTGATAATGCTCCCTCAGCACTAAGTCCTGAGGGAAGAAATTCGTCATCGAATTTATGAATCGAAGCACTAAGCTTAAAGCAGGACAACAAGAGAAGTGCGGCCATGAAAAAAAAGAGCGCCCTGCTGATTGTTGATATACAGAATGATTTCTGCCCCAACGGATCACTGGCTGTTCCTGAAGGGGATGCCATAATTCCGGTCCTGAATAAATATATAAAAATCTTCTCTTCCGGCAAGCTGCCGGTTTTCGCCTCCCGCGACTGGCACCCGAAAAAGACCACCCACTTTAAAGAATTTGGCGGGCCGTGGCCGGCACACTGCGTCCAAGACAGCCACGGCGCCCGTTTCCATCCGGTGCTGCGGCTGCCTGAAAGCGCCATCATCCTGTCCAAGGGCATGGACCCTGAGGCGGACAGCTATTCAGCATTTCAGGCTGTTGACGCAAAGGGAAATGAGTTTGCGGACCTGCTGAAAAAATTCTCCATTAAAGAACTTTTTGTGGGCGGTCTGGCAGCTGACTATTGCGTGCGCTGGACCGTGCTTGACGCCCTGAAATTCGGGAGCAGGGTCACCCTGCTCATGGACGCGATAAAGGGCGTGAACCTGCGGGAAAAAGACTCAGAGGCAGCGGTAGAGGAGATGGTGAGCCTGGGAGCAAAAAAAATTACCATCGAGAAACTGTCCCGGATGTTCGCCGGGGAAAGAGGTTAGTGGCTCGTGGTCAGTGACCCGTGGCTTGGAAAAAGAAAAGTGAAACGGCACCCGCCTTCGCCATCCTCCTTCGTAGAAAGCTACGGAGGGATAAAAAGCTACGGCTGGCGAGCAGGCACAGAGGCATAAGGCACAAAGTAAAGTGCTGACAGATGATCGCTTCTTTACTCTGAACTCGTTACTCAGTACTCAGCACTACTCAGGCGGCTGACCGCTGACAGCTTATGGCTAATCAGCAGTCCTACCAGCAGCGCACCCGGCCGGTATCGATGTGGACAAAGTCCGGGTACTTCCCCACTCCGCCGGCAGCTAAGCGCTTTGCCGCGCGGGAAATATCCCTGGTGCGGATACCCGGGATGGAAAAATCTACTGCCAGGCCCTGCAGGTGGAGGCTTTCTTTAGCCACGCAGTGGCCGGTGCAGCGCAGGTATTCGTTGTATTTGCGCGAGCGGTACCCGGAAATTATTTTCACTTCCCTGGAGGAGCCGAACCGGTCCTTAATCCTGCAGAGAAGGTTTATGACATTGGGTGATATGGGTTTTATTTCATTGGTGTAATGGCAGCGCAGGAAATAGTTGATTCTTTCCAGGTCATCTTCCCGCCAGACACCCCTGGCGCTATAACGCAGGCTGAGATGCTCTCCGGTGTTGATGTTGTCAAGCCTGAGTGCCCGAACTTTGGATTTGGCAAGAGCAGCAAGCACGCTCTGTGAGGAGAGCACCTGCTCAGCGATACATAGTCCTGTTGCGGCAAAGAAGGTCTTTAAAAATTCTCTTCGCGAGGTCATAGCGTAACATCCTCCGCAATGCCTGTTTTTTCATCAACAATACTGTTTATTTTGTTCCAGTCAACTTGATCAGAGAGCCCGCGTTTCTCCAGGTGCTTTTTTACTTCTCCGGAAAGTGAATCAATCCTTCTGTAGATGTCCCGGTGTACCTCGAGGAAAACCCGGCATTCATTGCTTTGCGCGAGTTTGACCGGCTCATAGATGATTTCTCCTTTGGTGCCGACCACAACCAGAGGGAAAAACTTTTCCATGTGCTCGGGCAGCATCCTGATACAGCCGTGGCTGCGCCACTGGTGCACGGTGGTGGGCCAGATGGTTGCATGGATCATGATGTCAGCCAGAGAGGTTTTGAACGCATATCTGCCCAGGGGATTGTCCGGCCCCGGCTCCACGGACGTTTCAACCGGCAGGCCGTTCGTCTCCATTTCTTCCTGAATTGACACGGGCACATGCCAGGTAGGGTCCTTTGCCTTGGCGGTGATGGTAAACCTGCCCAGCGGCGTTCGCCATTTTAAATCAGACTTTCCCAGCCCGACCGGCAGCGCGGTAAGCTCGCCAGCCTTGAAAAAATAGAGCATTCCTTCGGGTATATTAATAATGATGCCGTCTGCCACCGTCTTGGGCACGATCCGCCGGGTGTTTACCATCAGCTGTGTGCCGATTTTGAGCCGTGCAGCAACGTCGAGTTGGTTCTGTTTTACAATATTCTGCCAGCCGACCCCGAGCTTTGCACCGATGCTGATGAGGCAGTCACCCTGCTGCACCACATAACTGGTCTCGCCGCCGATAATCATGTCGGCCAAAGAGATGCCGGGTGTCAGGATAATAAGAAGAAACAGCAGACAGAAAAGAAAAGCGGATGAATAGTTCATGGTTCGGTGTCATCCAATTCAGTAAAGCACAGCAGGCATGGCTATAATGGTAAAGCAGAGCCTAAAAGCCGCAGGAAGCAGCGTCTCCTTTTTTCCAGGGGCAGTATAAAAAAAAGCAGCGCTCGTGTCAACACGTGTATTGTATTTTTGGCTGATAAAGATTGCCGGCTAAATTCCGGTACGCAGCGATGCTGTGTAAAAGGGCATCTTGCTGATTTGTCTCTTAAGACTAATTTTCTTGCAAAAATGGAAAGAAAAATTAAAAATCTGGAACTCAAGAAATCAGGAAATTTTTGTTTTTACCTTTGTGAGTTCCTGAGTTCCAAATTCAATCTTCTTTGTTCCTTTTTAGTCTTTGCGGTTAACTTTGGTTCCGGCTTGTCCGGGTTAGGTAAGCTGCCCTTGCATTTTTCCGGGTGGGTATTTTGTCTTGTTATATTTTTCAAGCTTTCGGGTGCTTGCCCAGCCAGCAGTAGAGGCACAGCTTCTCGCGCGGCAGGCCGATAGCCTCAACCATGTCATCCGCGGTCTGGTAGCGAAGCGTGGTGACCCCCAAATTTTTGGCAACCTGGCTTACCATCTTCCGGTATTTTTCCGATTTGTCATCCAGATATTCTTCCATTTTAATCGGCTTATCTCCCTCAAGCTCCTTGATGGCCTGCCAGGCAGCAAGCTCGTGGCTGCTGCGCGTTGACAGGTTGAAGCGGCAGGGATACATCAGCGGCGGACAGGACGCCCGCACATGAACCTCGCGCGCGCCGCAGTCCCAGAGCTTTTTTATGGTATAGTTTTTAAGCTGGGTGCCGCGCACAATCGAGTCCTCGCACACCACAATGCTCTGGCCTTCAATTATTTCCTTAATGGCAATAAGCTTCATCTTTGCAATCAGGTCGCGGATGTCCTGGGATGGCGGCGTGTAGCTTCTTCCATAACCGGGAGTATATTTTACCAGGGGCCTGCGGAAGGGTTTTCCTGCCTCCATGGCATAGCCTATGGCATGGGAGGTGCCGGAGTCGGGGATGCCCGCAGCGATATCCACCGTGATATCTTTATCCCGGCGGGCCAGCGCCCGGCCGCAGCGCTCGCGCACCACTTCAACGTTTATTCCCTCGTAATTTGAAGCCGGGAACCCGGTGTAAATCCAGAGAAACGAGCATATCTGCTGCGTGCCGCCGCCGGCTTTGCGCTGCACCATGCCGCTTTCATTCAGGAGAACGACTTCTCCCGGCTCAAGGTATTTCACGATGGTGAAATCATTATTGATTAAGGCAATAGTCTCGGAGGTGACTGCCCACGCATCATCGCGCCTGCCCACCACCAGCGGCGAATAACCGAACCGGTCGCGGGCAGCGTAAATGCCGTCCTTGTGCAGCAGCAGCAGCGAGCAGGAGCCGGAGATCATATCAGACATCTTCTCAATGCCGCCAATTATGTCTTTGCCCTGGCTGATGAGCTTGGCAATGAGCTCGGTCACATTTGCCGCGCCTTTGCTCACCTCGCTGAAGGTGATACCGTTCTGCATCAGGTCATTGGCCAGGGCTTCGGCATTTTCTATGATGCCGTCGGTTGCAATGCAGAAGGGGCCGAAGCGCGATTTCTGATATATCGGCTGCTCATCAAGGGCGCTGATGACACCGATGCCCATGGTGCCCTTCATGCGGAGGTAATCTTCGTAGAATTTTGCCTTGAACTGGCTCTGGCTGATGTTGTGGATCTGACGTTCAAACTGCTCGCCAAGGACAGCAAGTCCGCCGTACTCGGTTCCAAGATGCGAGTGATAGTCAGTGCCGTAAAAAAGCGTCTGCAGACAATCGTTTTTAGAAGCTACACCGAAAACGCCGCTCATGGCTGTCCTCCCGTCTGGTTTTTGTTGGGCTGGTTTAGTAAGAAGCCGTGACAATAGCAGAGGAGAAACAGAAAATCAAAGTAAAGTTTAAACGCACCGAGTAATAAATAAACTCGTTGATTTTGGCGGGGTTATTCAGTAGATTGGCGGTAACCCATATATGAAACAACTCAACAGCAAGTTATAACCTTCTCCTGCTTTTCTAAAAATGACCGGGCCAAAAACAAGTAGAAACATATCTCACAAAATTTCTCAATGGCCTGAGGGAGAGAGGCCCCGCGAGCGGTTACTCAAAGAGGGACCTCAAGTTTTGTCAGACGCTGAACTGGTAGCCATTCTTTTAAGAAATGGAACTGTTGGGCAGGATGCTATTTCTTTATCAAGAAATTTACTCATGCAGTTTGGTTCTCTGCGCCAGTTGCTGTCTGCCTCGGTAAAAGATCTGTGCGCGGTTGAAGGCATTGGACCCGCAAAAGCCTCGCAACTACTGGCTGCCCTGGAGATCGGCAACCGTCAACTTAAAGAAAATATCCTTGGGAAAGATGCGCTCACCAATGCGCGGGCTGTTTATGATTATTTGACATCTTCAATGAGAGATTTACCTGAAGAAGTGTTTAAGGGCATATTTCTCAATAATCGAAATGAAGTTTTAGAAATAGTAGGGCTCTCAAGGGGAACGCTTGATAGCGCTGTTTTGTATCCACGCGATATAGTCAAAAGGGCTCTTGAGCTTAATGCCAGTAGAGTTATCATAGCCCACAACCATCCCGGCGGTTCTTTACAGCCCAGCCACAAGGATATTCAGCTTACGGTGAAGATACAAGAGAGCTGCCGTGCGGTTAACATAGAGCTGTTAGATCATATAATTATTGGCAGGAATAGCTTTTACAGTATGCGCCACAATGGAGATTTTGACGCTATTTAATCCAAGGTGCACTATATGGCCACCGAAGCAGACACCTGTAGAAAATATGTTCTTCCAAAACTATATACGTCAGGATGGAACGACGATCAGATCTGTGAGCAGAGAACCATCACTGATGGACGCATTTTAGTAGTTGGTGATACGTGCAAGAGAAAGAAGCAGAAACGGGTCGATTATCTGCTTCGCTTGCGGCGAGATTTTGCGCTTGCTGTGGTAGAAGCCAAAGCTGAATACAAAAAAGCCGGAGACGGCATCCAGCAGGCAAAAGATTATGCTGAAACACTGGGATTAAAGTTTGCCTATGCAACTAATGGACACGGGATTATTGAGCATGACTACACAACTGGCCACGAGCAGGAATTGTCTACCTTCCCATCCCCCGATGAATTATGGCAACGGCTTCGTAAGTCTGAACACATTGAAAATGAAGATACCGCCCAAAAATTGTTAACTCCTTATTTTCACAATCCCGGTAAAGAACCCCGCTATTATCAGCAGATCGCAATTAACCGCGTGGTGCAGCATATCCTGCAGGGCAAACCCAGGATTTTAATCACGATGGCGACCGGCACGGGAAAGACGGTGGTTGCCTTTCAGATTGCCTGGAAATTATGGAACTGCCGGTGGAATAGAACCAATGAACACCGCAGGCCAAGGATACTGTTTTTATCTGACAGAAGCGTCTTAGTTGATGATCCCAAGGACAAGGACTTTGTTCCTTTTGCTGATGCCCGCCATAAAATTGAGGGTGAAGTCATCAAAAGCCGGGAAATGTATTTTGCCCTCTACCAATCTATCGCAAAAGATGAGAACAGACCGGGCCTCTATAAAGAATACGGACCAGACTTTTTTGACCTTATTATTATAGATGAGTGCCACCGGGGCAGCGCCAGGGATGACAGCAACTGGCGTGAAATTCTTGAATACTTTGAGCCCTCATATCAGCTCGGCATGACCGCTACCCCGCTCAGGGAAGATAATCGCGATACCTACAAGTATTTTGGTAATCCCATCTATACCTACAGCCTGAAACAGGGCATTGAAGACGGCTTTCTCGCCCCCTATCGCGTGCACCGAATTATTCCGGATATTGATGCTGCCGGATGGCGGCCAGGCAAAGAAGAGCTTGACCGTTATGGCCGCGAAATCCCAGATGGTGAATATGGTACCAAAGACTTTGAGACTATTATTTCATTCAAAAGGCGAACTGAAGCAGTTGCAAAGCATCTGACTAATTTTCTGAAAAAGACAAACCGGTTTGCCAAAACGATTGTTTTCTGTGTTGACCAGGAGCACGCTGAAGATATGCGTAGGGCTTTAAGTAATTTAAACAGCGACCTGGTGAAGCAGTATCCTGACTATGTCTGCCGTGTTGTTTCTGAAGAGGGCACTATCGGGCGCGGGCACCTCAGCAGGGTTATTCTGACAACCAGCAGACTGCTTACCACCGGCATAGACGCACCCATGTGCAAAAACATTGTTATTTTCAGAGTGGTAAATTCCATGACCGAGTTTAAGCAGATCATCGGGCGTGGCACACGGGTGCGCGATGATTACGGCAAACTGTTCTTCAATATTCTGGACTATACCGGAAGTGCCACCCGTAATTTTGCCGACCCGGCATTTGATGGCGAGCCGGCCCTTATCACAGAAGAAGAAATTGACCAGGATGGCACGGTCAAACCGGCTACAGAAGAAATCATAAAAGGTGAAGACCTTGCGGAGT